>JBDTXL010000240.1:0-2661 GCA_040006195.1 Gemmatimonadota bacterium
TCGCGCTGAGCATCGCGGGGGCGAGAAAGCGGCTCTACATCACGAACTCGTACTTTGTCCCGAATCACGACTTCAAGAATCTGCTCGTGCAGGCGGCGCATCGTGGCGTGGACGTGCGCGTTCTCACCGTAGGGGATAAAACCGACGTGAAGATCACGCGCTATGCGGGGCGCAAGCAGTATCAGGATCTGCTCGAGGGCGGCGTGCGCATCTGGGAGTTCCAGCCGACGATGATGCACGCGAAGACGCTCGTCGCCGATGGGATGTGGGCGAGCGTCGGAACGATGAACCTCGACAACAGGTCGATGGTGTTCAACAACGAGTCGAATCTAAATGTTCTCGACGCAACGACGGGCGCGATGCTCGACTCGGTGTTTCTGAACGATCTCAAGTATTCGAAGGAGGTCACGCGCGCGGATTTCGAGAAGCGCGGGCTGTGGCAGCGGCTCTGCGAGTATGGAGCATCGATGCTGGCGCGGCTGCTGTAGTCCTCCGCTCGCCGCACCGGGCTTCGCGCGGCATAAAATTCACGCATGCCACGCGCCTCGAAGAATCCGCTCGCCTCGCTTCATCCGATCGTTCGCGCGTGGTTTGCCGAGCGGTACGGGGCGCCGAGTGAGCCGCAGCGGCTTGGGTGGCCGGCGATTGCGAGTGGCGAGCATACGCTGATCCTCGCGCCGACGGGGACTGGAAAGACGCTCGCGGCGTTCATGTGGGAGCTCAACCAGTTGATCGTGCGCGGGCTCGAGTCGCCGCTGCCGAACGCGGTGCAGATTCTCTATATCTCGCCGCTCAAGGCGCTCGGCAACGACGTGCAGCGGAATCTCGAGCAGCCACTGGCGGAGCTGCGGGCTCGCTTCGAGGCGGAGGGGAAGGAGTTTCCGGAGATACGGATCGGCGTGCGGACGGGGGACACGCCGGCGTCGGCGCGCGCGCGGATGCTCCGGAAGTCGCCGCACATTCTGATCACGACACCGGAGTCGCTGAACATTCTGCTCACGAGCCTCAAGGGCCGCGGGATGTTCAACTCGGCCCGCGCGGTGATCCTCGACGAGATCCATGCGGTTGCGGGGACGAAGCGCGGGGCGCATCTCGCGTTGACTCTGGAGCGGCTGGAGATACTGGTGGAGACGCCGGTGCAGCGCATCGGGCTCTCGGCGACGCAGCGGCCGCTCGAGGAGGTCGCGCACTTTCTTGGCGGGATGAAGGCGGCCGCGGCGAGCGGCGGCGAGTCAGGTGGCGCGGCGCCGGAGTTTCGGCCGGTGACGATCGTGGACTGCGGGCTCGTGAAAGCGATGGAGCTGAGCGTGGTGTCGCCGGTGCCGGATCTCGGCGAAGTGGGCGGAAGCGTGTGGCCTGCGGTGGCGGAGCTCGTGCTCAAATACATCCGCCAGTCGAGGACGACGCTGGTATTCGTGAACAACCGCGCGCAGGCGGAGCGAATCGCGGCGCGGGTGAATGCGCTGGCAGAGGAGCAGATCGCACGTCCCTATCACGGATCGCTGGCGCGCGAGCGGAGGTTCGAGCTCGAGCGGGCCTTGAAAGCCGGCGAGCTGCCCGCGCTGATCTCTACGAGCTCGCTGGAGCTGGGGATCGACATTGGATCGGTGGATCTCGTGATCCAGCTGCAGAGTCCCAAGCGCGTGAGTGCGGGGCTGCAGCGTGTGGGGCGTGCGGGGCACAATCTCGGCGCGGTGAGCAAGGGGGTCGTGATTCCGACGTTCCGCGACGACCTCGTCGAGAGCGCGGCCATTGTCGAGGCGATGCGCGCGGGGGATGTCGAGCCGACGCGCGCGATTCAGAATTCGCTCGATGTGCTCGCGCAGAGCATCGTCGCGATGGTGAGCGTCGACGACTGGACCGCGGGCGATGCGTTCGCGCTCATCCGCCGTGCGTATCCGTATCACCGTCTCACGCGCGCCGTGTTCGACGAGGTGCTCTCGATGCTCTCGGGAAAGTATTCGTCGGAGCTGGCGGCGGAGCTCGAGCCCCGCATGACGTGGGATCGCGTGAACGACCGGCTGGCGGGGACGCGCGCATCGCGGATGATGGCAGTGATCTCGGGCGGGACGATTCCCGATCGCGGGCTCTACACCGTGAACCTCGCCGATCGCACGCGACTGGGCGAGCTCGATGAGGAGTTCGTGCACGAGTCACGGGTGGGCGATGTCTTTCAGCTCGGTTCCGCGACCTGGCGAATAGGCTCGATCGAGCACGATCGTGTCATCGTGTCGCCGGCGCCGGGTGCGCCGGCGCGGATGCCTTTCTGGCACGGCGAGTTCTCGACGCGAAGTGTGCCGCTGAGTCATCGCGTGGGCGAGCTGCGGCGACAGCTCTCGGCGGTGGACATCGATGACGATTCGGTGAACGCCGGACTCGAGGCGCGGTATGGTGTCGATGCCGCGTGCGCGCAGTCGCTGCGCTCGTACATCGCCGAGCAGCGCGCGTCGACCGGGGTGGTGCCCGACGATCGCACTCTCGTCATCGAACAATTTCGCGACGAGATGGGTGCGCTTCGCATCATCCTGCACTCGGTGTTCGGCGGGCGGGTGAATGCGCCGTGGGGGATGGCGCTCGCGCAGCGCGTGCGCGAGGCGCTGCCGGGGATGGAGGTGCAGGTGCAGACGACCGATGACGGGATCATGCTGCGCCTGCCGAACC
>JBDTXL010000241.1:0-2452 GCA_040006195.1 Gemmatimonadota bacterium
TGGCGACGGCGACGATGAGCTTGTCGACGAAGGTGAGGCTGCGCCACATGAGATCTTCGTGTCCGCGCGTTACGGGATCGAAGCTGCCAGCGTACACCGCGATCGGCATGAGCTCGTGGGGTGCGAGAGAGGAGCGTGTTCGAAGCCGTCAGCCACGATAGAAAGAGAGCGCGGTGTCACCATAACGGCGAGTCTCGCCGCCCTCCGGCATCGCTTCTTCGGCCGCGTGCTCGAGCGCCAGGATGCGCGAGAATTGCATCTCGCGCCAGCTGTCGGCGACCTGAGCCGCGAATCCTTGGCGGTACGGTGGGTCGGCGAGCGCGACGTCGTATGCGCGCGCGCCGAGCGCCGCCACGAAGCGGAGCGCGTCCATTCGCTCGACCGTGGAAAGGTCGCCGGCGCCCAGCTGCGTGATGTTGGCGCGAAGCGACAACAGGCTCGGCGCAGCGGACTCGACGAAGGTGGCGTGGGACGCGCCGCGGGAAAGGGCCTCCAGGCCAAGCGCGCCGGAGCCGGAAAAGAGATCCAGGATCGTGGCGCCGGGAAGGTCGTTCTGCAGAATGCTCATCCACGCCTCACGAACACGATCCGCGGTTGGTCGAACAGTCATCCCGCGCGGCGCTGCAATCGTGCGTCCGCGCCAGCGTCCGGCGACGATGCGCACGCGCGACTAGTGGTGCACGGCGGCGAGCTTCGCCGTGAGGCGCGGCACTCCGTTCCAGTCATCGCGCTCGAGACGATAGGCGATGTCGAACGGCGTCGCGACATCGAGCTCGCTGGCGAGCGACGCCATTCCCCAGCCGATCGCTTCGATCTCGCCGCTCTCCGTGCGCAGCCGGAGCTTGAGGTGCCCATCACCCATAACTCGAGCGGGTGACGCGAGCCGCACACCGCGCGAGACGAGCACCGGTGTGGGATTCGATGGGCCGAACGGCTCGAAGTGCCGCAGCAGCCCCTCGAGCTCGAAGGTCGCCTCGGAGATCGGGAGCTCGAGGTCGACGCGCAGCTCGGCGACGAGATCATCGACCGTGAGCTGCGCGAGCGCGATCTCGTTGAAGCGGCGCGCGAGCTCGGGAACGTTCGCGCGTGCGATCGTGACGCCGGCGGCAGCACGATGGCCGCCGAAGCGAAGCAGCAGATCGCGACACTCGGTGAGTGCGCCGTGGAGATCGAAGGCCGAGATCGAGCGGCCGGAGCCCTTCCCCTCCTCGCCATCGAGCGCGATGAGCAGCACCGGTCGTCCGTGCTCCTCCAACAAGCGCGAGGCGACGATCCCGATCACACCCGGATGCCACCCTTCTTCGGCGAGGACGATGCCGTGCGTCGCATCGAGGTCGAGCGCCTCGATCATCTCGCGGGCGCGCGCGAGCGTTTTCCTGTCGACATCCTGGCGATGACGATTCAACTCCTCGAGCTCGCGCGCGATCGTGTTCGCCTCGTGCTCATCCTCCGACATCAGCAGCTCGACGCCGCGCAGTGCATGGCCCAGGCGGCCGACCGCGTTCAACCGCGGTGCGAGGATGAATCCGACGCGCCCGGCGTTGAGCGGCTTCCCCTCGAGGCCCGACGCGCTGATGAGCGCGCGAAGTCCCTGGTTGGTCGTGTCCTTCATCACCTTGAGTCCCGCGCGCGCGAGCACGCGATTCTCTCCTCGCAGCGGCGCGACGTCCGCGATCGTCGCGAGCGCGACGAGATCGAGCATGCGATAGACGTCGTCCTCGTTGCTGCCGAGCGCGCGTGTGAGCGCGAGCGAGAGCTTGAACGCGATGCCGACCGCCGCGAGGTCCTTGTCGGGATATTCGCAGCCGTCCTGCTTCGGATTCAGGATCGCGAGGCAGCTTGGCAGCGGCCCGCTAGGCAGATGGTGATCGGTAATGATCACATCGAGGCCGGCCTCACACGCAACGCTCACGGGCGCGAGCGCATTCGTCCCGCAGTCGCACGTGACGAGCACTTTCGCATCGGCAGCGATCGCGGCGTTGACGCCGGCCATCGTGAGATCATAGCCGTCCTCGATGCGTCGAGGGATGAACGGGATCGCGTCGCCGCCGAGCTTGCGGATCGTTCGCAGCAGCACGGTGGTCGAGGCCATGCCATCGACGTCGTAGTCGCCGTGAACGACGATGCGCTCACCGGCGCGAATCGCGCGCGCGAGGCGCGCGACGGCGACATCCATTCCGAGCATGAGGTCGGGATCGTGCAACTGCTCGATGCGCGGGCGGAGATACCGCTTGGCGTCATCAACGGCGCTGAAGCCGCGCCGAAGCAGCAGCTCGCAGATCACCGGCGGGAGGTGCAGCTCCGCAGCCAGCGCCGCAACGGCCGTCGCATCTGGTGCGCTGGGCAGGACCCAGCGAGACGGAGGACGGATGCGTGCGGCAAGTGCGTTCACAGCGTGAAAATTACCCTCCCCTGTGGGGAGCAACAAGCATCATCCCGTCGCGTACAGGAG
>JBDTXL010000242.1:0-8462 GCA_040006195.1 Gemmatimonadota bacterium
TGTCGCGCGTGTAGTCGTGCAGCACCGCGCCGTGCCGGTCTTCCTCGGCCGTCCATAGATTCGTCCACTTGTGCCAGAAGCTCGTACTGCCGAGGTAGACCGCGAGCAGGCGATGGAAGTGCGGGAGCCCTTCCTCGGTGAGGAGGTTGAGCGCGAGGGCGACGCGAATCGGCGTGCTGATACCACGCGTCCGCTCGCGCAGCTCGGCGATGTGGCGGTCGGGATCCGTGTCGGGCGCGGGAGCGAGCAGCTCGCTCGGGAACCAGAGAATGCGCTTCTGCTCGTGCACCACCATCAGCTCGGCGACGAGCTCTTCTAGGTCGGCGAGGACTTCGACCTTCGCCAGCATTTCCATTTCCGGAACAGTCATGAGACAGCCATGGAATGAGCATCGAGGTGCGCGCGCTCGCGCGCTGCGATCTCCACCCTCGGAATCTGCGGATCAACGGGTACTGCTTCGTGCAAATGTATCCGAAATGACGAGCCAAGCTGCCGGGGAACGCCCTGAGGGCCGTCAGGGACTGTCCTGCGTGCTAATGAAGCGTACAAGTTCATACTATCCCACGCCGCAAGGCGAGCACAACACCCGGAGTCGCGCGTTGCTCCTACTTTCGCCTCGCCACTGAAGTCTCGTACACCTGTTCGCCCGCCGGAATTCGCGCGGCTATCCTGTTTCCCGGCGGCGGCAGCGGGCAGGTCGCGTAGGGTGTGTACGCACAGTCCGGATTGTATGCGTAGTTGAAGTTGAGCGCGACCAGGTTGGTCGCCGTGTCGCGTACCGCCTTTATATAGCGGAAGCCGTACGACTCCCTGCCATTCATCGCGTCCTTGAATACGATCCAGAGGTCCTGCGCCGAGTCGCCCTCGAATGCCGTGAGCTCGAATTTCTCGCCGCCGATGCGCGCGTGTACTTTGCCGACCACGGGAAGGTCCTGCTCGATTCCGGCCTCGGTCTGCGCGCGCATCGTCTGCGGCTTCGCGTACGGCGCGAACGTCCCCGCGATGCGCCACTGCATGTCATCGGGGGAATAGTGTGCGCCCTGAAAGGCGCGGATGACGGCCGGTCATCGTCCCAGCGCCTCACTCCGACCTCGTCGAGGCGCTGGATGAGGCGGAAGCCGGCGCTCCCGATCTGCACGCGCGATGCGAGCTCGAGGCGCACGCCGCTCGTATCGCGGACGAGCACACCGACTCGCGCGGGAACGCCCGTGCCTGTGAGCACGATCTCGTTCGCGGAATCCGCGCCGATGCTGTTCGCCCCGCCATGCAGTCAGCTGAGCCCAGTGTACGCGAGCGGCGCTCGCACGGCTATCGCGCCATCATGTACGCGAGCACATCGCTTCGCGTGACGATCCCACCCATCGTTCCGTTCGCGCGCACGAGCAGCGCGGGATTCGACTTCGAGAGCAGCTTCACGACACTCTCCACAGTCTGCGCACCATCGATCACCGGGAACGGCGCTTCCATCACCTCACTCACCGGAAGCTCGAGCAGCTTTCCATTCTCGAGCGCCTTCGCCGACAACACGCTCTCCGACACTGAGCCGACGCAGCTCTCGCCATCCATCACCGGCAGCTGCGACACATCGTGCAGCGACATGAGGCCGAGCGCCTGGCGCACGCTCGCGGTCGGCGCGACGCTCACCACGCGCGGCGTTCCGTCCTGCTTCCCCTGGAGCAGCTGCCCGATCGGCATGCGATCCGAATCCAGCAGCTGATTTTCGCGCATCCATTCATCGTTGTAGAGCTTCGAGAGATAGCGCTCGCCGGTATCACACAGGAACGTGACGACGAACGCCTTCGGATCGTTCACCTCGCGCGCCACCTGCATCGCCACGTGCGCGATCAGCCCACTCGATCCGCCGACGAACAGTCCTTCCTCGCGCGTGAGCCTCCGCGCCATCGCGAACGACTCGCGATCGGTGACGGTGCGATAGTCGTCGATCACGGCCATGTCGATCGTCCCCGGAATCTTGTCCTGCCCGATTCCCTCGATCTTGTACGGAACTCCCTCCACCTTCCGCGCGCCCTTGCTCCTCCAGTACTCGGCCAGAATCGACCCGACCGGATCGCCGCCGATGATCTTTACATTCGGGTTTTTCTCCTTCAGGAACTTGCCCACACCGCTGATCGTCCCGCCCGTTCCCGCCGCGGCCACAAAGTGGGTGATCCTTCCCTCGGTCTGCTCCCACAGCTCCGGACCCGTCGTCTCGTAGTGCGCCTCCGGATTCGCCGGATTGTAGAACTGGTTCGCGAGGATCGCATTCGGCGTCTCCTTCGCGATGCGCGCGGCCATCACCACATAGTGATCCGGATGATCCGGCGGCACCGCCGTGGGCGTGATGATCACTTCGGCTCCGAATGCCTTCAGCAGCCGCACTTTTTCCTGCGACATCTTGTCGGGCATCGTGAAGATGCAGCGATAACCCTTGAGCGCCGCCGCCATCGCGAGTCCGACGCCCGTATTGCCGCTGGTTCCCTCGACGATCGTCCCACCGGGCTTGAGCTCTCCCGACTTTTCGGCGCGCTCGATGATCGGGAGCCCGATGCGGTCCTTCACGCTCCCGCCCGGATTGAAGAACTCCGCCTTCGCATAGACAGGTGTGGCGACCCCCCGAGTCACTCGGCTCAGCCGGATGAGTGGCGTCCATCCGATGGTGTCGAGAACGGAGTCGTACGGGCGGGTGTTGCGCGGCAGGTCGCTCATGGCGCGGATTTGGGGCGAGGTGGCTGGAGGATGGTGTCGCCGGCGAGCGGCTTTCCCTTCGGATGGCGGAAGAACACGGGGAGCTTGAGCGACACGCCCACCGGATGCCCCTTCGTGGTCGCCGGCTCGAAGCGGAGCTCGCGCGAACCCGCCACCGCTGACGAATCGAGCCCCGGATAGCCCGATGACTCGACGACGCTCGTCGATTCAGGCCACACGATACCGGTACTGTCGATGTGGATGTGCAGCGTCACGTTGCCCTGCACCCTCTTCGCGTACAGCGCCGGCGGGTACTTGAACGGCAGCTCGCGATTGAGCATGACGGGCATGATGTCGGGCTTCGCGCCATCGGTCTGGACGGCCTCGATCGCCTTGGCCGCCTGCTCTCGGTCGAGGCACGCTGAGGCCGCCAGCAACGTCGCGCACGCGAGCATCCTGAGTGTCGATTGCATGATACGGAATGTACTCGGCGTTGACGTGTATCCGGGAGACTACACGCCGAGGGGGGTTTCGGTACATTGTGCACATGAATGTCACGGTGCTGCTCGGGGGAACCTCGTCCGAACGCGACGTATCGCTTGCGTCAGGTGTCCGAATCGCCCATGCGCTGCGCGAAAAGGGCCATACGGTGACGTGCGTCGATCCCGCCCGCGGTGAGCTCTCGCGCGCCGAGGAGGATGGGCTGCGCGCGGGCGGGCTCGTCAAGCGCGAGCCCCCGACGCGCGATGCGCTCCGAGCGATGGCCGCGTCGTCGCTCGTGACCACGCTCGGCGCGATGTCAGCGGTAGAGAACGCCGACGTGATCTTCATCGCGTTGCACGGAGGGGACGGCGAGGATGGCACGGTTCAGGCGATCCTCGATCTCGCGCGCGTGCCCTACACCGGGAGTGGCCATCTCGCGAGCGCCCTCGCCATGGACAAGGATCTGTCGAAGAAGCTCTTCCTGGCGGCTGGGGTGGCGACGGCCGACTGGATCATGACTGGGCCGGACTCGAAGCTCACTGCTGCCGAGGTCGAAAAGACGCTCGGCTTTCCCGTGGTGGTCAAGCCGTCGAAGGAAGGGTCGACCGTCGGGCTCACAGTGGTGAAGGAGGCTGGGCAGCTGGCCGGCGCGCTTCTGGAGGCGTCGCTTTATGATGATGAGGTGATGGTCGAGCGTTTCGTCGCGGGGCGGGAGCTGACGGTGGGCGTGCTGGGCGACCACGCGATGCCGGTCGGGGAGATCATTCCCAAGCACGAGATTTACGACTACGAATGCAAGTACACGCCGGGGATGGCGGTCGAGGAGTTTCCTGCGAAGCTTTCGCCCGAGATCACGGCGGAGGCGCAGCGGCTGGCCGTGGTTGCCTTCCGTGCGCTCAAGCTTGACGGGTGCGCGCGAATAGACTTCCGTATGACGTCGGGAGGAGAGTTGTTTTGCCTCGAGGCGAACACTCTTCCCGGAATGACCGCGACCAGTCTGATTCCACAAGCGGCGGCGGCCGAGGGAATCGATTTCAGCACCTTCTGCGATCGCATTGTGGCGCTCGCGAAGCCGACACGAGGTGGGGGAAAGTGATGGCACGTACTACGCTTCCGACTGCACCGATTGCGGGTCTCTCGCCGGGCGTTCAATCGCAGGGGATCTGGGCCGGCCGGCGCCAGCTATTCGTGCGCTTTGCGGGCGAGGCGGAAACCGCCGTGCTCTACTCGAGCGAAATGCTCGCGAAGCAACTCGAGCGCGCGACCGCGCAGGCACTCGTGCACTCGATCCTGCTGAGCGGACGCGATCCGCTTTCGTGCGCGCCATTCATCGCGGCGGTCTTCGGAAACTGGACGTCGCCGCTTCCCGTAATTCTGGAGAGCGACGGGCAGCGGCCAGAGTCGCTCGAGGATGTCGTGCGCGTGGTATCGATGGTGCACGTGCTGTGGGAGTTCCCCGACGCTCCGGCCGGAGCGGAACGAACTGTTGCATCGCTGGCGGTGGTCGCCGCCGCGGGCACGGCTCACGCGCTCACTCTCGCGCCGCGTGATGGCACGAGTGACGGCCAGATCCTGCGACTCGTCGAGCAGGCACACGCCGCCGCGCCGGGAACGAAAATTGTAATTCATCCGGCGCCTGCGGGGGAGAAGTCGCCACTCGACCGCCGGTACGCCACACTGCTCGAGCAAGCGACCATGATCCATCGTGATGTCGTGCTGTCGTTTCGGATTCCAGGGCCGGTCGGGACCCGCTAGGAACCCGGCGTTTGTCATCCGTGTCTAATAGTCCATGAACACTTCCGCCACCGACGAATACGACGTCCCCCGGCTGACGCCGGCGGTGCAGTGGATCATCGCGATCAACGTCGCGGTGTTCTTCCTGCAGCTCACGGTCGTGCGTCCGGCGGACATGGTCGCAGCGCTGGCGTTCAAGAGCCCGGGCGATCTCACGCAGCGTCCGTGGACGATCGCGACCTACATGTTCGTGCACGCGGGCTTTCTGCATCTCGCGTTCAACATGTGGACGTTGTGGCTGTTCGGTCCGCGCCTCGAGCAGGCGTGGGGACAGCGCAGCTTCAGCTTCTATTATCTGCTCTGCGGACTCGGCGGATGGCTCGCGGATCTGCTGATCGTGCACAACGGCTCGCCGCTGCTCGGCGCGTCGGCGGCGATCTTCGGTGTGATGCTGGCGTATGCGATGCGCTGGCCGGACGACGAGGTACGCGTTTTCCCGTTCGTGTTCGTCGCGATGAAGGTGCGCTGGTTCGTGGTGCTCCTCGCGGCGTGGAATCTCATCCTGGGCGTGATGGCGCTGCACGCGACGGATGGAACGGCGTACATGGCGCACCTGGGCGGCTTCGCGATCGGGTGGCTGTATCTGCGCGCGGCGTCGGTGCCGAGTCTCGATCGTTTGCGTCAGCGCATGTCGCAGATTCCGGATGTGCCGGACGAGCCGCCGCGCGCGATTCCGCGCACGCACACGCGCTCGCGCGAGCGGACGACGGAGATCGATGAGATCGTGGCGCGCAGCAACGCGATGGCTGCGAAGCGTCAGAGCACGACAATCTCGCTGCCGGGCAAGGTCGGGAAAGACAAGAGCGAGCAGCTGAATCTCGTGCTCGACAAAATTTCCGAGCGCGGAATCGAGAGCCTCTCGGGAGAGGAGCGGCGGCTGCTGGAGGAGATGTCGAAGCAGTTGCGAAGCGACTGAGGCTCGGCTCGGTGAGCACGCAATGAGAACACGGGGCGGCCAATGACTGGCCGCCCCGTTTTCGTCAATAAAAAGCCCCCCGGGATGAACCCGGGGGGCAGAGCCGCCACGCCGTTCTCGCGGCGGCAACGGCCAACCCAGAGAGGGCTGACACACCCGGAACGTATAGTCGGGTCCGACGCACGTCCAGATGCAAAGACGACCGGTCAGAAGGGCTGGCAAAATTTAGAGTTACAGAAGATTAGAGCGGGTTAACTTGCCTTTGTGAGGCGGCGCGCCAAGGTTGTGGCCCGTCCCGTTCGGCTCGCCAGACGCATCCCTGTCTCCGGCCTGGAGTTGACCCGTGCGCTTCCCCACCGCACTGCTCTCGCTCGCGCTTCTGCTCGCCCCATCCGTAGACGCGCAAAAGCCTTGCTGATCCCTCCGCGACCGCGGCTCGACGTGGGGGCCGACACCAACGACGCAGCCACGTACTACCGGTTCGGAATGCAGATGCTGAACGGGAAGCCCGCTGAGTCTGTGAAGGCGTTCTATTGGGCGATGCAGATCAACCCGTCATCGCCCGAGGTGAGGTACGCGCTTCGCACGTCGACGCTGCTGGCGATGACGCCTGGGGATTTGTTCGAGTACTTCGATTGGGACCGGAAGAAGCGGAAACCCGAATATTTGGCGCTCGACTCCCTGCTCTTCCGCGCGTACACGGTGAATCCGTTCGTCTATCGCAACATGGATGTGCCGCTCATTCGCGCGCTCATTGAGGCGAACGCAATCAAGTATGATCCGTCGGTCGATCGTGCGGAGCTGGGGCACGAGGTGCTCGAGCATTTGAACTCGATGCGAAAGCAGGGATGGCTTTCGTATGCGGAGGGGCGGCTTCCCGATGCGCTCGACGGCTATTCGAAGCAGCTCCACGACAAGGGGCGAAACAAGAAGGATCACGAGGACAACGACAGCGAGATCCACGCGGACCGTGCGCGCGTCTTCTATCAGATGGGGAACATGGACAGCGCGCGTGCGGAGCTCACCGCTGCGATCGCGGGCTTTCGCGAGCGGGACAAGCAGGACGTCGTCATCCTCTACGAGTCGAAAGCGATGTATGAGCAGTCGCTCGGCATGATCAACGAGCGTTCGAACAAGCCGGATGAGGCGCGCGAGGCATATGGGCAGGCGTTGACGGAGGATCTCTCGTATTACGCGGCGCACTCGCGGCTGGCGCAGCTCCAGCTCAAAGGAGGCGACACGACTGCGGCGCTCACGGAGATGGATCTCGCGGTGCAGCTCCAGCCCAATGATCCGGGGCTCCGCTACAGCTACGCGATGCTTCTCGTGCAGGCCGGCAAGGATGGCGACGCGGGGCAGCAGCTGATCAAGGCGATCGCGGCGGACCCGTACTATGCGGCGCCGCATTTTCTTCTGGCGCGCATTTCGGACGTCGAGGAGTACACGGACGAGGCGGTGAAGGGCTACACGGCCTACATCGCGCTCGCGCCGAGAACGGATCCGCAACTGGCGCTGGCAAAGACGAGACTCACGGCGCTGACGTCGACGGTGGCATCGACGCCGGCGAAGCCGTGAGCGCCATGGGCTTCAACTCAATCCCGCTGATGATACATCGCTCGCGACCGTTCGCTCTCGCTGTTCTGCTCGGCACTCTCGTCGCCACGCCATCGCGCGCGCAGCAGAAACTGCCGTCCGACACCGTGGTGATGCGCAAGCGAACGACGTACGAGGATCTGCAGATGTTCTCGCAGGTGCTCAACCAGATCCGCGTGAATCATCCGGACTCGGTCGACAGCCACGAGCTGCTCATGGCCGCGATCGAGGGAATGGTGCACGCCGCCGATCCGCACTCTTTCGTCATCCCTGCAGTGCGACTCTCGCCCGCGCGTGAGCAAGCGTTGAAGGAAGGGAAGCTCTTCCCGATTCCGGTCGAGTTCGAGTATCACAGCGGAGCGCCGATCGTGGTCGCCGTCGCACCGGGCACCGGAGCTGCGCATCAGGACATTCTCCCCGGCGACCAGCTCGTCGCAATCGACGGCAAGCCGGTCATCGCGCAGAGCGCCGAGGAGCTGCGCGTATTTCTCTCCGGCGACAAGGGCACATCAGCGACGCTCTCGCTCGAGCGCATGTGCCCCGATGGTACGCTCGCGCGGCTCGATCGCAACGTGAAGCGCGAGAAGGCGGGTGAGGCGACGGCGGTGCCCGCGGTATTCATGCTTGATCCCGCCGCTGACATCGGCTACGTGCGCATCACGAGCTTCATGAACGAGAAGGTCGCCGACGATCTGCACAGCGCCCTCGCCACTCTCGAGGGAAAGGGGATGAAGCAACTCATCCTCGATCTGCGCGACAACGGCGGCGGAAGCGTGGCCGAGGCGGCGCACGTCGCCGGCGAATTTCTGCCGAAGGGCACGATCGTGTACACGGCCGAGGGGCGGAAGGCGGCGGACACGGACACCGGCCGCGTCTCGCGATCATTCTGGAAGAGCGAGCGCCACTATCCGATCGTGCTGCTCGTAAACTCCGGCACCGCGAGCGCATCGGAGCTCGTCGCCGGCGCGCTGCAGGATCACGATCGCGCGCT
>JBDTXL010000243.1:0-2481 GCA_040006195.1 Gemmatimonadota bacterium
CGACGAAGGCGGCAAGCACATCGACGCCGCCAAGGAGGAGGCTGATCGCGCCGCCGGCGGTCGCCCCGATGAGCGCGTGGAGCGCGACATTGCTGTCCTTGGCGACGATCGGCGCGCCGACATCGGGAAGCTGCTTCGCCGCGCGAACGCCGATGCCGGGGAGGTACTTGTCCCGAAAGAGCACGTAGACGAGCAGGCCGAGCAGCATGCCGACGCCGGCTGCGCCGAAGCCCCAGTGCCAGCCCCGATCACCGAACCGCGTCGTATCCGCCAGATAGCCACAAATGAGACCGCCCAGGAAGGCGCCGGTGTTGATGCCGACGTAGAAAATCGTGAAACCGGCGTCGCGGCGCGAATCGCCGTCCGCATAGATCTGGCCGACCATCGTCGACACGTTCGGTTTGAAGAAGCCCGTGCCGATGATGATCAGCACGAGTCCTGTGTAGAACATCGTCATCGTATTGACGGCGAGGCAGAAGTGTCCCGCCGCTATGATCAGGCCGCCGATGACGAGCGAGCGTCTCGTTCCAATAATGCGGTCGGCGAGGTAGCCGCCGATGAGCGGAGTGAGAAAAACGAGCATCGTGTACGTGCCGTACAGATTCGCCGCGCGCGCTGTATTCCAGTGGAGCGCCTGTGTGAGATACAGAATGAGGATGGCCCGCATTCCGTAGTACGAGAAGCGCTCCCACATCTCGGTGATGAAGAGCAGGCCCAGCCCGCGCGGATGACCGAAGAGCGCGGTGTCGTCGAGCGCTGGCGGGCGATCGGTGGCGGTGGAGAGAATGTCGACGGCGGAAGACACGGTGCTCCTGCGTAAGGCTGGAGAAGGATGGAGCGCGTTACGCGATCGCGCGAACGGGGACGATGCGCTCGGGCGGCTTCGTCGCACCGGCGGCCTGCTGCTCGAGCCACGTGATTCGCGTCGGCAGCTGCTTGATACATGCGGCCCAGTGCTCCGGTTCCTTGAGCTCGAGCGGCGGTACGATTACGGAGCAGGCCGCATCTTTTTGCGGATGCTGGCATCGCGGGTGGAACGGGCATCCAGACGGCGGATTCGCGGGGGAGGGAACGTCGCCGCGCAGCACGATCCGCTCGCGCTTCGCCTCGGGATCGGGCACCGGGATCGCCGAGAGCAGTGCCTGCGTGTACGGCATGAGCGGGAGCGCGTACAGGTCATCGGCCTTCGCAAGCTCGACGATGTGGCCGAGGTACATGACGGCGACGCGGTCGGCGATGTGCTCGACCACGGACAGATCGTGCGCAATGAAGAGATAGGCGAGCCCGTGCGACTTTTGCAGATCCTGCAGCAGGTTGATCACCTGCGCCTGCACCGAGACATCGAGCGCGGATACCGGCTCATCGCACACGATGAACTTCGGCTCGACCGCGAGCGCACGCGCGATCCCGACGCGCTGCCGCTGCCCGCCTGAGAACTCGTGCGGGTAGCGCGCGGCATGCTCGGCGCGCAGCCCGACCTCCTCGAGCAGCTGGCGCACGCGCGCATCCGCCGCGCTTCCCTCTGCGAGCCTGTGGATCGTGAGCCCCTCGCGCACCGATGCGCCCACGGTCATGCGCGGATTGAGGGAGCTGAACGGATCCTGAAACACGATCTGCATCTGGCGGCGAAGCTTGCGGAGCGGCTCCTTCGCGAGCGCGCGCACATCCATGCCGTCGAAGATGATCTCGCCCGAGGTCGGCTCGATAAGGCGGAGAATGGCGCGCCCCGCGGTGGTCTTTCCGCATCCGGACTCGCCCACGAGTCCGAGCGTCTCACCGGCGGCGACGTCGAACGAGATGCCGTCGACGGCGCGCACCGCGCCCGTCACGCGGCGCATCACACCGCCCGTGATGGGGAAGTGCTTGGTGAGCTCCTTCACCGAGAGGAGCGGGGCGCCGCTCGCGCGCGTCTCGACCGTCACGCGCCCGCTCCGCTCCGCGCGGCGAGCGGCACGTGTGGCGTGCTGCGGCGCTCGGGCTCGATTGCGAGATGGCAGCGTGACACGTGCCCGGCGCCGATCTGGTAGAGCGGCGGATGCTCACGCTCGCAACGTTCCCATGCGTAGGGACAGCGCGCGTGAAAGCGGCATCCCGCGGGCCAGTCGTAGGGCGAGGGGACCGCGCCAGGGATCACCGTGAGCCGCTCACGCTTCGTTCCCGCACGCGGCATTGCTGCCAGCAGCCCTTCGGTATACGGATGGTGCGGCTTCGCGAACAGCTCGCGGACATCGGCCTGCTCGACGATCTCGCCCCCGTACATCACGATGACGCGCGATGTCGACTCGGCGACGACACCGAGATCGTGCGTGATCAGCAGCACCGACATCGCCGTGCGGGCGCGCAGCTCGGCGAGCAGCTCGAGGATCTGCGCCTGGATCGTGACGTCGAGCGCGGTGGTGGGCTCGTCGGCGATGAGCAGCGACGGCGAGAGCATGAGCGCCATCCCGATCATCACGCGCTGGCGCATCCCGCCCGAGAGCT
>JBDTXL010000244.1:0-4639 GCA_040006195.1 Gemmatimonadota bacterium
CGCGGTGACCTCGGGGGAGCTACTCCCGCCCTGGTACTGGATGTTCGTGTGAATCCAGTCGCACACCGCCTGAACGCGCTCCCAGCTATACGGTGTGTTTCCGAACAGCCGCCAGGCATCGTTCGAGAGGATGTCCGACTCCACATACCTGCTCGGAAGCGTGAACTGCAGCGCGTCGTCGGGAAGCTCGGCGACTGGCGTGAGGGGCGTGCCGGGATGCGTCGGATCCGGCTCGTCGTCCACGTCGACGACGGCGTCGTAGCGGAGAGTGGTGATCCCCTCCGGAACGGTCAGCCGCCAGCAGGTATTGCCGAAGGAGTCGTAGTACTCGCGGATGGAGAGTGCGGGATCGACCCAGCGCGACTCATAAACCGTGCGATGCGTGCCGTCGGAGCGCGCGCGCACCAGCATGACGGCCGGAACAGTCGAAAGCGCCTCGTACTGGAATTCACAGCCGACCCGCACCCGCATGACGCATCCTCCGTAGGCAGTTTGTGTCGACCTGCAATCGTTGCGGCCGGCGGACGCGTCTGCAGAGAATAGCGCCGAAGGGGTGGCCTCCAACACTAACCAATCGGTCAGGATTGGCGACGGTGCTAGTCGCTGGCTGGCGGCCGGACAATGCATAGCTTAGGGGCAGGAATAGTGCCCGACACGTCAACGTCGGCTGGAGAGAACCATGATCAGAATTGCCGTCAGTACCACAGTGGCCGCGCTACTCGCGGGAGTACTCAGCTCGGACCATCCGCTCGCGCCCGCGGCACGCGCGAAGCTCGTCGTCACGTCGTGGGAATACACGTTCGAGGCGCCGGATTCCGTGCAATCCGGGATCGTCACGGTGATGCTCGTCAATCGCGGCAAGGCGGGGCATCAGGTGGCGCTCGCGCGCCTCGAGGACAGCTCGTCGATGCGCCGAGTCATGAGCACGCTGGTGGCGAGCAAAATCCGGACTACGGGAATTCGCTGGGTGGGCGGGGTCGAGAATGCGCTGCCGGGGACGACGAGCGAAGCGACGCTGGCGCTCCCGCCAGGGCGCTACGTGCTCGTATGCGAATACCCCGATGTCGACGGGCACGCCCACGTCTCCAAGGGAATGATCCGGCCGCTCATCGTCGTGAAGGGAAGCTCATCGTCGGATACTATGCTTCCTGCGGCTCGCGCAACGATTCACCTCTCGGACTATCGCATCGAGGTGTCTTCGGCGCTCGTTGCGGGAGCGCAACGCGTGCGCGTGCAGAACGACGGTCCGCATAGGCATCACCTCACAGTTGGCCGAGTAGTCGGCCGCGCGACGCTGGCCGATATCGACAAGTGGGATGGGAAGAGCCTTCCCGCACCAATTGAAGACATCGGCGCCGGCGCCGCGGTGCTCGATCCGGGCCAGGCGAGCGTGATCACACTCGATCTGAACGCCGGACGATATCTGCTGGCCTGCGTCCTCAGCGACACCGCAGAGTCGAAGCCGCACTACCTGCTCGGCATGGAGAAGCTGCTGATCGTGCGTTAACAGCGACGCTAGTGCGCGTCGACCGCGCCGCTCATCGCGGTGGGCTTGCGAAGCACGAGCACCGCCGGAGCCACGCAGAGGAAACACAGTAGAATCAACAGCCACGAGTCGTTGTACGCGAGCATCGCAGCCTGCTTCTGCAACGTGAGATCGAGCAGCGCGTACGCAGTCTTCTGCGCCTGCAGCATCGAGGTGCCGTGCGCCACGAGATTCGCGACCATTCCTGCGTAGCGCTGATCGAATGCAGGATTGCCGACGAAGAAATTCGTCGCGAGATCGGCGCGGTGGTATTGCACGTGCCTCGTGAGATACGTGCTCAGCACCGCGATGCCGAACGATCCGCCGAGCTGTCGCGACAGGTTGATCAGCCCCGACGCCTGCTGCGCTTCGCTCGGTTTCAGGCTTCCGAACGCCGCGTTGTTGATCGGAGTGAACAGCAGCCCCATCGCGGCACCGCGCACGATCAGCGCGATGCGCGCGTCGCCTTCGCCGGCCGCCGTGGTGAGATGACCGAGGATCCACATCGAAGCGCTGAAGGCGAGCACGCCGACGATGATGAGATAGCGTGCATCAACCAACGGCTTTTTGCCGCTCAGCAGCTTTCCGCACACCACCGCCATCACCGCCGTCGCAAGACCGCCGGGAAGCATCGTGAGCCCGGTTTCCGTTGGCGTGAAGCCGAGGATTCCCTGCGTGAAGAGCGGGAAGAGGAAGGTGCCTCCGTACAATCCGAAGCCGAGCACGACGAACAGAAAGATCGACGCCGAGAGGTCGCGATTGTGCAGCACACGGAAGTTGATGACGGGATGCTTGTTCCGCTCCGACAGCTCCCACCACACCATCGAGAACAGACACACCGCGGAGATGATCGAGAGACGAAGAATGAGGTTGTCCTGGAACCAGTCCTTGCGATTCCCTTCCTCGAGCACGTACTGCAGCGAGCCAACGCCCACGATCAACAGCCCGATGCCAACCCAGTCGACCGGCTTGATGGTGCGCGCGCCCTCGGGGTCCTTGAGGAACGACGTCACCAGAAAGGTCGACAGAATTCCGATCGGGATGTTGATGAAGAAGCACCAATTCCACGTGTAGTTATCTGTGATCCATCCACCGAGGGTGGGACCGAGCGTTGGCGCGACGATGATGCCGAGCAGGAAGATCGCCTGGACGATTCCCTGCTGCTCGCGTGGGAAGATCTGCCTGAGCGTCGCCTGTGCGGTGGAGAGGAGCGCAGCGCCGCCCGCACCCTGGAGCAGTCGCCATACCACCAGTTCGCTGAGGCTGTGCGACGTGCCGCACAGAAAGGACGCGACGATGAACAGCAGGATCGAGAACGTGAGATAGTTGCGTCGACCGAACCGCTCGGTGAAGAAGGCGGTCATCGGCAGGACGACGACGTTCGCGAGAATGTAGGAAGTGCTCACCCACGCGATCTCCTCCGTGGTCGCGCCGAGATTTCCGGCCATCTGCGGAAGCGCCACGTTGATGATCGTGGTGTCGAGCACTTCCATCATGGCGGCCGTGATGAGGCCAAGGAGGATCAGCCAGCGGTATGGAACGCCTTCGTCGCTATCTACCTGAGCGGGAGCTACCTGGGTGGCCACGTCATCCGAATCGAAAGGGTATTTGGGGTCAACGCCGGAGAGGCGGCCTTATGTTCCTGACCGGCCAGTACTGGCTTGCGAAGAAAGCGGCAAACCATCGCCCCGCTGCCGTGGTCGTTCACCCCCGCTCGAAGGCCGCTCACCACTGAGGCGTTCACGCCCGGGCCAGCCGCACGTATCCTCCGCCCGTGCGAAACTCACTGGTAGTTCTCGTCGCGTTGGCCGGTGCCGCCCTCCCCGCCGCACGAGCCCAATGCCGCCCCGGTCCGAACAGCAACGAGGCGAAGCTGCTCGCCTTCTATTCAGTTCCAATCACCTTTTCCGCGCTCGACGCACCCCACCGCGAAACCGCGTGGCACGTGGAGCTCCAGGCCGAGCTCTCGCCGGTGCCGACCGCCGACCCGGCGCTCGAGCACGCGAGCGAGTGCTATTCGTCGAGTGCCAAGCAGCATTCGCGGCTCACGAGCGTCTTCGCCCGCCCTCGCGTCCTCCTCACACTACCGCTTGGCCTCGCGATCGAGGCGAGCTACATCCCGCCCGTTCGCGTTGGAGATGCCCATCCGCACCTCGGTGCGGCCGCGATCTCCGAAACCGCCGCCCTCCCGGGCTTCGGACCCTTCGGCTCGTCCGGTCTGATGCTTCGCGCAGACGGAACGATCGGCCACGTCCGCGGACCGATCACCTGCGCGCGGCCCGCACTGCAGCAAAGCGAGCCTGACAGCGCGTGTTACGGAAACAAGGAGTCGGACGACAAGTTCTCGCCGAAGATGTTCGGGCTCGAGGGGATATATGGCGTAAAGAGCCGAGGCGGCCGCTTCGAATTCTTCGCGGGCACCGGGGTGTCGTGGCTGCGCCCGCGCTTCGAGGTCGGCTTCACGAACCTCGATGGCTTCTCGGACAATACGCAGGTCGAGGTCAACCTGACGCGCTGGTCCGTGCTTGGCGGAGCGACGCTCAATCTGCCCGCGCGCTTCGCGGTGACGACCGAGGTCTACTCCGTACCCAAGGACGTGACGACCTGGCGGCTGGCCGCCAGCTATCGGCTGCACTAATGAATGCGCCATGGCCGGGAATTCGTGGTCTCGGGTGGGAACGCTGGACAGAGCTCGGCCTGGGTGGACTGTTCGTCGTCGCCGGAGTCGTGAAGGCGTCCGGGAATCCGTTCATGGTCCAGCTGTTCGCGAGCCTCGGCTTCGGGCAATGGCTGCGTTACTTGACGGCGGCCATCGAGATCTCCGGCGGCCTGCTGCTCCTCACCGGGCGCCTGCAATATCTCGCGGCGCTCGCCCTCGCGGTGATCATGGTCGGCGCCACCGACGCGAGCATCGTCGTTTTCGACCGCTCGCCGATTCCGCCGGCACTCACGCTCGTGGCGCTACTCGTAGTCGCATGGATGCGCCGCCCTTCCGATGACAACGTTCGCGGGCAATGATGTTGCCCATGGAATTGGCTCGTCCTGCGATCGAGGTGCAACGCGAGCGCGCGGAGCGGCTGCTCAACGGCGTGCGCGCCGCGGTGCTGCTGTCGC
>JBDTXL010000245.1:0-1608 GCA_040006195.1 Gemmatimonadota bacterium
GCGATGCAGGCGCGCGCACGCACGCAGCTCGATGATGCGCTCGACGTCTTCGCCTGCCACGGTGTGGCGGGAATCGTGGGCGCACTGTTGACGGGTGTGTTCGCGACGAAGGGCGTGAATGCGGGCGGCGGCGATGGGCTGCTCGCGGGGAATTCACATCAGCTCACAGTTCAGATTCTCGCCGTGCTCGCGACCGTGCTGCTCGCGGCCGTAGGAACGGGAATTCTGCTCGGCATTGTAAAGGCGTTGGGCGGACTGCGCATCTCGCTCGCGGATGAGATCGCGGGGATCGACGTGACGGAGCACGGCGAGCAGGCGTACCACGGCGGCGACCTCGACGAGTTGGCGGGCGCGGGACTCGGCGACAGCATCGTGCTGCCGCACGGGCCCGATACGAGACACGCAGCGTGACGGTGACCATCGCGAAGTGATTCGCCTGCGTTCGCCGCGGCCATCGCCGCGTTACTGCCGGCAGACGCCCATGGGATCGGGCTTCGGCTTGTCGACGACGACGCGGTGGTCGAGGTTCGCGACCGTGAGCGCGAGGTCGTGCACGTAGCTCGCGATCCGCTGCATGTGCGAGTAGTCGATGTACTCCGGCTCGTCGGTGAGCTGGTGGTAGTCCTGGTGCAGCCCCGTGGTGAAGAAAATGATCGGGATCCCGTAACGCGCGTACATGTAGTGATCGCTCCGGCAGTAGATGTTCTCGGGGTGCCCTTCGCGATCGAGTGAGTAGTCGAAGTGCAGCGGCGGATGCACCGTAACGATTTTTTGATTCACGGTTTCGGCGAGATCGCCCAGCTCCGTCGAGAGGCGACGCGATCCGACGAGACTGAGAAAGTCCCCGCTGCCGCCGGTGAGGTCCCATTTGTCGCCGCGGCCGATCATGTCGATATTGAGCTGGGTGACGATCGAGTCGCGCGGGATTGTTGAATGATCGGTGAACCAGCGCGAGCCTAGGAGCCCGAGCTCTTCGCCCGTGTGCCAGACGAAGAGAATGGAGCGAAGGGGATGCGGGCGCTCGCTCGCGAACTTCTGCGCGATCTCGAGCACGGCGACAGTGCCTGACCCATCATCGTCGGCGCCGTTGAATACCGAGTCCATTCGAGGCGCATGCGTCTTGTGCAGCGAGTCGACGATAACATGGACGAGCGCGAGCTGTTGCGGACTCGGATCAGCGTTGTCGAGCGACTTGCCGCGCATCTCCCACGACTGCTCGTTCGCCTTGCGCGTGGAATCGTGATCGGCGGGCACGTCGCGTGTGCCGATGTGATCACTGTGCGCGCCGATTGCGACGTACTCGGCGCGCACCTTCGGATCGGAGCCCGGAAGCACGGCGACGACGTTGCGCGTGACGCGCGGCTCCTCAATGAGCGTGACGGTGCCGCGAATGGTTTCACCTGTCGCCCCGGAGGTGAGTGAGTCGAGCGGCTTGCCGCGGAAGAGAATGCGGGCCGCGGATTGGGTGATGAGGAGGTGGAGCGGCGAAGCGCTCTCGGGTCCGGTGGCGCTCCCCGCGAGTGCGAGGCCGGGCTTGCGGATGCGCGCGAGATAGTCGGGCGGTGCGAGGTCGAGCGTCGGGATGGCGACGCCAGCGGCACCGGCGAA
>JBDTXL010000246.1:0-7306 GCA_040006195.1 Gemmatimonadota bacterium
AGCTTCATCGGCGACATCAGCGGCTCGATGGATGCCGGCAACCTGCACCCGTATCCGAACGGCACGATCCCGTCTAGCGCGCTCGTTTCGACGCAGAACAACTCGAGCGTGCTCAACGCGGCGCACAAGTCGTGGTGGGTCACGGAGACGGGCTACTACACGTCGCCGAACGCGACCACGGGCGTCTACCAGCCGGGCGTCAGCGAGACGGCGCAGGGCAAGTACGTTCCGCGCCTCTACCTCGACTACTTCAACGCCGGAATCGTCCACACCTCCGTCTACGAGATCATCGACGAGCACGTCTCGCTTGCGGATGCCGAAGCGAACTACGGCTTGATGCACAACGATGGCAGCCCCAAGCCCGCGTATACCGCCATGAAGAACATGCTCACGCTTCTCGCCGATCCCGGCTCTGCGTTCACGCCGACGACGTCGCTCTCCTACACGCTCGCCGGTACAACGGGCACCATTCGCCAGAGTCTCTTCCAGAAGCGCGACGGCCGTTTTTACCTCGTGCTCTGGAACGACGTTGTCGTCTACAACACGTCGGGCAAGTCCGATATTTCGAACGCGACGGTTGCGGTGACGGTGCAGTTCGCCGTCCAGCCGCGATCGATCTCGCGCTACCAGCCGCTCACGAGCGCCGCGGGAACGTCCGTGACGCCGTCGAAGAGTGTTGCGGTTGCGGTGGCGGACAACCCGATCATTCTCGAAATCACGCCGTGATGCACCGCCTTCGGGCGAACGGTTGATCCAGGCGACGGCCCCCGCGAGATCTTTGCGGGGGCCGTCGTCGTTTCGGCGTTGCACCACGGGTGCGCGACCAATAGCATCCGACCATCATGGCGACTCGCTCTCCCTTCCGCATTGCGCTCGTTGTCGTGCTCTCCGCCACCGTCATCGGTGCGGTGAGCGCGCGCCGCTTCCTCTCGTCGCGCATGACGGGAGCCGCCGGCGAGCCCACCGTCACCCTCCCCGCTGCGCGCGCGATCTGGTCCGATCGCTTCGCGAGCTCCGTCGGGATCGCTACGCACTTCAGCTACGACGACCTCCTTCCCTACGGCCACGATCGCGCGAAGACGATCTCGTCGCTCCTCTCGAGCGGCGTGCGCTTCGTGCGCGATGGGCTCTCGGTGAGCGTCAATGGCGAGTCGAACGACAAGTACTGGGGCACGATGCGCGCGCTCACCGACAGCGGGATGAAGCTCGTTCTCGTCACCTATCCGACCCGCCTCGGGGGCGACGCCGTTGACCCGCCGCCGTACAAGGATCAGCGCCCGCTCGATACCGCCGTCGCACGCGTCGGCGCGGCGAACATCCTGGCCTTCGAAGGACCGAACGAGGTCGACAACAACAGCGACGCGTGGGGCGGCAAGGTGGTGTACGGCGAGAACGCGCGCGCCTTCCAGTCCGCGCTGTTCGCGCACGCGAAAAAGGTCGCGCCATCGATCGCCGTGCTCGGCCTCACCGTCACGAGCGCCAAGGGCGCACACGACGTCGGCGACATCAGCGCGATCATGGACGCCGGCACGCTCCATCCCTATCCCGAGGGCGGCGTGCCGCTCGCGCATCTCGCGCCGATGCAGCGCAACTTCGCGGCGCTCGCCAGCGCGAAGAAGCCGTGGTGGGTGACGGAGTCAGGCTATCACACCTCGCCCAACGCAACCGAGTCACTCTACCAGCCGGGCGTCTCCGACATCGCGCAGTCGAAGTACGTTCCGCGTCTCTACCTCGACTACTTCGCCGCCGGCATCCCGTACACGTCGGTATACGAGCTCATCGACGAGCACGATGACAAGACGAACGCCGAGGCGAACTATGGACTGATGTACTACGACGGCGCACCGAAGCCGGCGTACATCGCGCTCGAGCATCTGCTTCGCCTGCTCACAGACCGCGGCGCGCAGTTTACCCCGACATCGCTGGCGTATACTCTGACCGGCGCGACGAACACGATTCGGCAGAGTCTCTTCGAGAAGCGCGACGGGCGATTCTATCTCGTACTCTGGAACGATGTCCCCGTCTATCGCCCGAAGGCCGTGAGCGGGCTCGAAGGACGAATGCAGAAGTATTGGGAGCGTGTTGCCGGTGCCGACAAGGACCTGCGCGATGTGTTCAACGCTCCGGTGCCGGTGACGATGACGCTCGCGGCGAAGGCGAGCGCGATCACCCTCTACGCGCCGCTCCGCGGTGCGGAGCCCATGAGTGTCACGAAGGGCGCGTCGTCGATCGTGGTGCCGGTGCCCGACCATCCGGTGGTGGTCGAGATCACGCCGTAGCGGCTACGGCGCCCAGGGCTTCGCGCAGCGACTTCACGCCGGCTGCGCCGTGCTTCTTCTCGACCACATCCTCGACGATCCGCATGAAGCGCTCGCGGAAGCGCGGCTCGGCGTACTCCTCCGCGTGCTCGCGGATCGCGGCGCTGTCCCACGTCGTCTGCTCCGAGCGCAGCACCGCGGCGCTCAGCGATTCGGGTGTGAGCTCGCTGAAGAAGATACCCGTTTTTCCATCGATCACCGTGTCGAGCGCGCCGCCCGCCTTGAACGCGATCACCGGCCGTCCCGCGGCGTTGGCCTCGAGCGGCACGATCCCGAAGTCTTCGTCGCCCGGGAAGAGCAGCGCCTTGCAGCGCGCGTAGTACCCGGCGACTTCCGGATCGGGAAGTCGGCCGAGGAAGGTGATGTTGGGGTGGGACATCTTCTCGAGCACGGCGCGATCGGGGCCGTCGCCGATGATGACGAGCTTGCGGCCGTTGTCGTTGAATGCCTTCACCACGAGGTCGACGCGCTTGTACGGATTGAGGCGCGACACGATCAGGTAGAAATCCTCGGCATGATCGATCGGCGTGAATCGCTGAACGGCGACCGGCGGCGGGACGATGATGCTGTCGCGATTGTAGAAGCGCTTGATGCGGTCTGCGACGACCGTGGAGTTCGCGACGTAGAGACTCGGGCGCGTCGCCGTCTTCACGTCCCAGGCCCGGAAGCGCTTGAGCACCGGGATGAGCACCGCGCGCACGGGTGAGCCGTACTGCTCGCGCTCCATGTAGCGCTCGTAATCCCAAACAAAGCGCATCGGCGTGTGGCAGTAGCAGATGTGAATCGCGCCGGGGCGCGTGATCGCCGCCTTGCCGAAGGCCGAGCTGCTCGAGATGACGAGATCGTACTCGCGCAAATCGAAGCGCTCGATGGCGTCCGGATAGAAGAGCAGATATGCCTTGAAGTGCCGCTTGAGCAGCGGGAGCTTCTGCATCCATGACGTGCGGATGTCGGCATCGCGCAGCACATCCCAGAGCGAGCTGCGATCGAGGATCGTCGTGAAGATCGGCGCCGCAGGAAACATCGTGTGCAGCGTGCCGACGACGCGCTCCGCGCCCCCGGCCTGGTTCAGATAGTCGTGCACGATCGCGATCTTCACGCGCGCGCTCCCGCCGCGAGCTCGATCGCGCGCTCGGTTTGCGGCAGGGTGACGGCGAGGGTGAAGCGCGCGAGGGCGTCCGCTCTTCCTGCACGCGCTATTTCCCGCGCGCGCGCAGAATCAGCCAGCACCTCACGAATCGCTGCTGCCAGAGCCGCCGGATCGTTGGGCCCGATCTGCCACGCCGTCTCGCCCGCGCGGACGATCTCCGACGCGCCGCCCCCCGCCGTCGCGATCACCGGACGCTCGGCCAGCATCCCCTCGGCGATCACGCGCCCGAACGGCTCCGGCGCTGTTGACGTGTGGATGAGCACATCCACCGCGCGCATGAGCACGGGCACGTCGGTGCGGAAGCCGAGGAAGTGCACGCGTGAGGAGAGGCCGAGCGACTCGGCCAGCGCGCGCATCTCGGCCGCGTACGTCTCCTCGCCGAAGAGCGCGTCGCCGACGATGACGAGCTGCGCGTTCGAGTGCGCAGCGCCGAGCTCCGCGAGCGCGCGGATCGCAACGTCCTGCCCCTTCCACGGCGCGATCCGCCCGAACAGCCCCAGCACCGGCTCGGCGCCAAGCCCCAGCGACGCGCGCATCGCCGCGGCATCCGCGTCGCTCACCGCATCGGCCACCACGGGATCGAGCCCGTTGTAGACGACGTCGATACGCGCCCGCGTACCCCCGCGTGCGCGGAGGGCGCTGGCGGTTGCCTGGCTGTTCGCAATCACGCGCGAAGCCACGCGGTTGGCGAGAAAGACGTCGATAGCAATATTGATGCGGCTGAAGACTGTTGGATCGAGAATGTCGTGCAGGTGCCAGAGCACCGGCTTTCGAGAAAAAACCGCGGCCGCACAGGCGACGATGAATGCCTTCTGCGAGTTCGCGTAGACGATGTCATAGTCGCGCGACAACTTGGCGACCGCGCGTGCCGTTCCCAACACGGCACCCACCGCCCCCGGGCCAGGGACGCGACTTTCCCGCTTCACCTGTTGCAGCGAGGCGGCTTCCTGCAGTACGACCGTTCGTACTCCCCGCCCTTCCAGCCGCGGACGCAAGGCGCCGTCCGCCATCAGCGCAACGAGCGACCTGTCGCGCAGATGCTCCGCCACGTCCAGCAGACACAGCTCAGCTCCGCCCAGCGCCGCCGTGTGGTCGAGAAAGAGTACCCGTGGCGCCGTCACGCAATCATTGCACGAATGCCGCCAGCAGCACGAATGCCGCCAGCAGCACGGTATCCGCTCACGCCACGCCCGTCTGCTGCGCAGCGAACGCCTCGAGCGCCATCACGCGCGCCCGCTGCTCCTCCTCTTTTTCGTAGTTCTCGAGCCAGAAGTGCCGTCCGATGCAGAGCCCGAGAAAGCCCCAGAACACGATCCCGTCCACACCCACCAGCGGATTGAAGGACGGCAAAATCGAAAGCGTGGCTAGCGCCGCGGCTCGTAACGACAGATCAAAATAGTCACCCCGCACCTCACGGATGCTGATCGCGAAGCCCACCAGCCCCAGGAGCCCGATCACGTAAACGAGTCCGCCGAACCAGCCGAGCGAAAAGACGATGTCCAGGAGCCCCGAGTCCATGTTCTGGAGCGCGGCGCCCTGACTCATCGTCGCCGCCGGCCCGGTGCCACCCATCCCTTCGCCCTGCGGCGTGTTCAGCACGCGGTCCGTAATCGCCGCATAAAGATTTGCTCGCTCGTGCAGGCTGAAGTCGTCGTGCAGCGTTCCGAAGCTCGCGAAGCGCTTCATGATGACGTCGCTCAACGGCGTGAACGCCACCACCACGCCCACGACCACCGAGAGCGATATCAGCGGGAAGACGATGCGCGAGATCGAGCGGAAGGGAACGTAGAAGGCGAAGATCAGGAAGCCGAATGCCCACGCCAGCCACGCCGTGCGCACTGTGGTGAGCAGCAGCGCCGTCGCCCCCGCACCCATCGCGAGCCACGACAGCTTCGACCGCTGGCTCATCACCACGATCAACGAGGCCATCATGATCACAGCGAACGGCGCCGGCGAATTCAGCGTCGAGAAGACGCGGAACTGCATCGGCTGCGGATTGCCGAGCACGGTCATCTTCGCGGCGTAGATCCAGAAGAGATCCCACGGCAGCGGACGCACGAACTGGTAGACGCCGTACACACCCATGAACAGCACGGTGGCGACGAGCGTCTTCCGCATCACGATCCGGATCTGCGGATAGATGTCCCACTGCATCGCGAAGTGAAAGCCGAGCAGCAGCGGAATCAGCCACACGAGAAGCCCGTAGCTCGCCGCCGCGATTCCCGTGGAGACGATGCCGACGATGTACGAATAGCAGAGCGCCGCGAAGCAGAGCGCGAAGGGAAAGAGATTCTTCCGCATCAGCTTCGGCGCATGCACGAAGAGCGTCAACAAACACGGCAGCGTCACGATGTACGGCGCGAGCAGGATCGGGCTCGTCGTCATGTAGCCGCTCTTGATCTCGATGAAGCGCCTGGCGAACGGCGTGAGGATCCACACCCACCAGTTGAAGCCGATGAACAACGTGGGATGGTAGCGATAGAGATAGAACGCGATCGCACCCGTCATCGGCACGAAGCCGACGGCGAGCAGATGCGCCGACTTCATCCACGCCGCCGAAAAGAGCAGTCCGCCGAAGATCAACGCCGTGAGGAGCTTCCGCCCCTGCTTCGTCGACATGAGCGTCTCGCCCTGCTCGGCCTCGCTCAGCCGCGACGGAATTATCTCATCCGCCCACTGTCCGAGCTGCGGCTGCTGGCCCCACTGTGGCTGCTGCCCCCACTGCGGCGCCGCACTCATTGCGCGCGCTCCCGCGCGAGCGACTCGAGCACCTCACGCGTCTCGCGCGCGATCGTGTTCCAGTCGAAGCGCTCCGCCGTCTTCACCGCCGCGCGCGACATCGAGCACCGGAGCGCCGGATCCGCTATCACCTTCGCGAGATGCTCGCGCACCGACTCGACGTTCGGCTCCACGAAGAATCCGTTCACGCCATGCTCGACGAAATCCTCGAGTCCGTTCGTGCGCACGACGAGCATCGGGAGCCCGCACGCCGCCGCCTCGAGCCCGCTCATCGAGAACGTCTCGTAGCGCGACGGGCACACGAACACATCTCCCGCCGCGAGATATCGCTCCGGGTGCGCCTGCAGCCCCACGAAGCGCACGCGATCCGAGATCGTCTCCTCCGCGGCGATCTGGGCGAAGGCCGCGACGTTGCCGCGCCCCACGATCACGAGCTGCACGTCGGGGAGCAACGCCACGGCGTGAATCACGTCGGCGAGCCCCTTCCGATCCCAGTCGCCGCCCATGAACACTGCGATGAATTTTTCTTCCGGCAGCTCGAGCTCGCGGCGCAGCGCCAACTTCGCCTCGTGAGACTCCGCCGGATGAAACACGGAGCGATCGACGCCGTTCGGGATCACGCGGATCTTCGACGGCGAGATGCGATACTGCTCCACGAGCTCGCGCTTGAGTCCTTCGCTCACCGCGATCACGCCGCGCAGCCGCTTCGACTCGTACAGCCGCCGCTCGTGCCTCGACAACGATCCCTCGGCCACGCGCTGGTACAGCCGCCGCACCGGATTCGCTCCCCCGCGGAGCCCAGCGAAGCGCGAGGAGAATGCGCCGAGGCAGAAGTGCGCGATCACGACATCCGCGCTGGTGGCGGCGCTGTCCACGGAGACGACGAGGTCGTACTTCCCATCGTGCTCGATCTTTCCCGCCGAGCGCGCGAAGGACGCGTGATTGAGCACCGCCGGCCGCTTGATCGCGTGCACGGGCAGCCACGTGAGACTCGAATCGGCGATCTCGCACTCGGTGGCGATGATCGTCGTGTCGATCGCACGAGCGATGCGGCTGAACACCTCCGCGCTCGCGCGCTCCATCCCGCCCAGCCTGCAGA
>JBDTXL010000247.1:0-2965 GCA_040006195.1 Gemmatimonadota bacterium
CGTCGCTGCTCCCTCCACACGCAATGATCGCCGCGGCCACACTCCCGGCGGCGATGGTGCGAACAACACTTCGTAGCATGGCCTAAGCTCCCTGAGAAAGGTTCTAAAGTGACATGGTCAGTTTAAAACCCGCCGCATGACTCGAAAACGAATCAGGGGTGAAGCGCTTCCGAGCGGGGGCGAGCGCTACCGGCGGCGCTGCTACCGCGTGGCCGGCGTCTCGCTCCAGGGGCCGCCGAGCGCCTTGTAGAGCTGCACGCCGGAAACGAGCTCCAGGCGCTGCGCCTGCGTGAGCGCGAGCTCGCTCGTAAACAGATTGCGCTCCGCGTCGAGCACCTCGAGATAGCTCGAGACACCGTTCTGATAGCGGCGATTTGCAAGATCGAACGCACGCCGGAGCGCATCCACCTGCCGCTGCTGCGCCACCGCCTGATCGCGCGACGTGCGCACGCCGACGAACGCGTCTTCGGCCTCGCGACGAGCGACGAGCGTCGCCTGCTCGTAGCTGAAGCGCGCCTGATCCGCTCGAGCTCGAGCAGCACTCAGCGCACTTCGCAGCGCGCCGCCGCGAAAGAGCGGGATCGAGAGCCCACCGAAGATCTGGTAGATCTCGCCGTTCTGATTGAATGTGTTGTTGAACTTGTCGCCCTGCCTTCCGTACTGGCTGGAGATCGAGACGGTTGGGAAGAGCGCAGCCTGCGCCGCGCCAATCCGCGCATTCGCCGCGACGAACGCCTCTTCCGCCTGTCGAACATCGGGGCGCCGAGCGATGAGCTCAGCCGGGAGATCCGTCGGAAGCACGAACGTCCCGAGCACCTCGGTGAGCGAGAGCCCGCGCGCGATCGGCGCCGGCGAGTGTCCGAGAAGCACACTCAGCGCATTCTCCTGCTGTGCGATCCGGCGCTGGAAGTCCGCGATGCTCACGGCCGAGTTGTCGACCTCGGATTCGAACTGTCGCACGTCCAGCTCGGAGATGAGCCCCTGCTGATAGCGGCGCAACGCGAGGCCGAGCGTCTGCTGGCGCGATGCGAGAGTGCGTTGCGAGATCTCGAGATCGAGATCGAGCTCGCGTAGCTGCAGATACGCCGTCGCCACATCGCTCACGAGCGTGAGCACCACCGAGCGGCGCCCCTCCTCACTCGCGAGGTAATCCGCGCGCGCCGCCTGACTGTTGCGGCGCAGCCGTCCCCAGAAGTCCAGCTCCCACTGCAGATTCGCAGTGATCTGAATCGCGTTGAACGTTTCGCTCTGCCCCGGTAGGAGCACGATTTTCTCGCGACCGGCATTCACGACGCCGTTGATCTGCGGATAGTACGACCCCTTCGCCACACCATACTCCGCACGGAACTCGGAGATCGTCGCGATCGCAACGCGGACGTCGCGATTGTTGCGCACTGCGGTGTCGATGAGCGCCTGCAGCGCAGGATCCTTGATGAGCTCCGCCCAGCTCATGCCGGTCGTCGCATCGAGCGGGTGCGTTTCGTAGCTCGCGCGCCAGTCGGGACGACGAACGGTGGCCGCACCCGAGGGGGCGTCCGCCGGCGCGGTGGTCGGCGGCGCGATGAGATTCTTGCCGCTCGCGAGCGAATCGAAGAACGAGCGCACCGAATCTTCGGACTTCGATGGCGCGCGCCACGCGGGCGCGACCTCGACTTCGGGGCGCTTGTAATTCGGACCTACAGCGCAGCCGGCGAGGACGAGCAGAGCCAGGAGGCGCGGTGCGACCTTGCGTAGAACGAGCATGATCAGTCGTCCCCCGCAACGGTGCTCGCGGCGACCGGAATCGCAGTGCCCTTCTTCCGCCTGAACAGTCCGCGCTCACTCAGCATGCGTATCTCGGCAAAGAACGATGGGACGAAGAAAATTCCAACGGTCGTCGCAACGAGCATTCCGAAGAACACTCCCGTTCCGATCGAGTGTCGGCTCTGGGCTCCTGCGCCGCTCGCTACGAGCAGGGGCACGACGCCGAGGATGAACGCGAACGACGTCATGAGAATCGGACGCAGTCGCTCCCGCGCCGCCTCGGTGGCGGCCTCGCGAATCGACAATCCCTGCGCGCGAAGCTCGTTCGCGAACTCGACGATCAGAATCGCGTTCTTCGCCGCCAATCCGACGACGACGATGAGCCCGACCTGGAAGTAGACATCGTTCGGCATGCGGCGGATCCAGACTCCGAGCAGAGCGCCAAGTAGTCCGAACGGAACGCCGAAGAGCACGGCGAACGGGATCGACCACGACTCGTAGAGCGCCGCGAGAACGAGGAACACCATGATGAGTCCCATGGTGAACACGAGCGTCGCGGTTCCTCCCTGCACCTCCTCGTACGACTGTCCGCTGAACGCATAGCCCATTCCGAGCGGTGCGTACTTTTCGTCGGCGAGCTTGCGTACCGCGGTGAGGAGCTGTCCCGAGCTCTTCCCCGGAGCCGGCGTGCCGTTCACGACGGCGGCCGTGAAGCCGTTGAAGCGCGTCACGATGTTCGGTGCAGCCTTGAACTCCGTGGTAATGAGCGACGACACCGGAACCATCTGCTGATTCGGCCCGCGCACGTACAGCCGGCCGATGTCCTCCGGTCGCTCCCGGAACTGCGGCTGCGCTTCGAGCTGCACGCGGAACGTCTTCCCGTAAATGTTGAAGTCGTTGACGTACAGCGTCGACAGCATCGCCTGTTGCGTCTGAAACAGATCGGTGAGCGAAATGCCGAGCGCCTTCACTTTCTCGCGATCGACGTGCACGAAAAGCTGCGGGAAGTTGACGTTGATGTTCGTCGACAGCCCCTGCGCTTCGGGAAGCTTGTTGGCATCGGCAACGAACTGCTGTGCAAGCGCCGCGAACTTCGTGACGTCGTTGACGCTGCGGTCCTGGAGATCCATCTCGAGTCCGGCGGTAACGCCCAGCCCCGGAATTTCTGGAAAGTTGAAGCCGAAGATGATCGCGTCCTTGATCTGCGAGAACGCACCGTTCG
>JBDTXL010000248.1:0-4909 GCA_040006195.1 Gemmatimonadota bacterium
ACGAGCTGCCAGGTAGCATCGCCGAACGGCGGCATGTCGGCGTGGTGCATTTATTTCATCCACAACGAAGGGGACGTGCAGTCAGGAAGGAGTCGGTCGCTACGCGTGCCTCACAATGATATATGGAAAGAGCAACGCGGCGCACTGACAAAGTGAAAGTTCTAGCGGGCCACCGGGGTGATGGAAGTCACACGGAGGCTGCGGGGCATTGCGGGCTACGGCTTGAGAACCGCCGGTTGAAAGTCATTTGCAGTTGCCTCGTTGATGATGGAGATCGGCGCGGTATCCCCAGCTCCGATGTAGGCGTAGATGTCGCGGTTGTCGTGCGTGGCGTTCGTGACGACGAGGCAGGCGTCATTGGTGCAAGCCTCATCGCCAACGTCAGTTCCACCGGTCACGTAATCGATGACGGTACCGGTTGACAATTCCACCCTGTGAATCTTGGTGCGATCTGCGCCATCGACGTAAAAGATAAAGTTGCCGTCTGGGCTCCAGGAGCCGAAGAAAGCACCGTTCACCTCGTGCGTGACCTGGGTGGCGGTGCCACCGGCGGAGGGGATGACCCAGATCTGCGTGGTATTCGTGCGCGGAGAGCTGAACAGTATGCGCGCGCCGCCGGGACTATAGCGCGGCGCAGACTCGGGAACGTCGGCGTCGGAGCCGGTATTGAGCGCGGTCGGATTGGAGCCATCGGCCCCCATCGTCCAGATCCGCGACGTGCCGGAGCGCGTGCTCATGAAGACCACTGTGTCCCCATTTGGACTCAGCGAGGGCAAGCGATCGGTGTGGGTATCGGTCGTAAGTCGGACGGCGTTGGAGCCATCGAGATTGGCAATGAATATCTCCGGATTCGCCGCAGAAATTCTATAACTCGTGAAAACGACCTTGCCCGCCGCGCTTTGTGGTTCGGCGTCCCCGGCGACACTTCCGGGGAATAGCGCTGTTACTCCCTTCTTCCACGTATACAGCTGGGCGCTGCCGCCCGCGTCCGAGACGTAGATGAAGTCCGGAACCTTCGAGAGAGGATCGACGGGACCCGTCGAGTCAGAGCCGCAGCTCGACGCGGTGGCGATCAAAACAACCGAGGCGACTGCTACCGATGCGCGATAACGATTTCGGAATGCAATCCTTCTTACGGACAGTCGCGCAACGCGGGGGGGTCTCATTCGGGGCTCCATGTGCCGGTGTCAGGCGGCCGGGTCGAAGAATTCGGCTATGCGAAGCAGTTCAGTGTGCCCGTGCACGAACTCGAACGATGGAACTGAGATCGCGATGTGAGCGAGCGCCTCGAAGTGAACGCCGCTCTGCGAATCGCCGAGGAGAACCCAGGGCGATTGGCGGATGAGCGACGCGAGTGCATCCGACTCTCCGCGTCGCTTCAACGATCCGCTTGGTCCCTGCCTGATGAACACCATTGCACCGAGACGCGCGTGCCTGGCGTGTGGAGCGGTTACCGGAATGCGATTCCGTCCATCTCCCGACATCGCCTCGGACTCCCTTCCACGCAGCTCGGGGAAGGCATACGCTAGCGATGCGCTGATCAACGAGTGTGACCGCCACGCGTGTGCGAGAATCATGTCGCCAATGGGTTCCAGCACTACACCATCATCACCAAGCATTGTCCAACCCAGACGGGCGAGCGCGAAGGCGAGCGTGGATTTTCCGCTACCGCTCTCGCCGACGAAGATGAACGCCAAACCTTTTTGATTGACTACGCCGGACGCATGAACGTAGAAACGGTTGTGCTGCCTGAGGCGGAGAACTGCCCCAACGCGTGCTAGTGACTGTCGTGCGCCTTTCGATGCGGTTCCATACCCTGTGCCGCGCGAGAGACGGCCGCCGTCCACGTGCAGCTCCGCGTTTTCTCCCAGATGGCGCAGTGTCGTCGCGGTGTCGGAGGTGACACCCTCGACTCCGTTGGAGCGCCACCGAGCGGCAATCATCGCAGTAGAGCCGCCTCCGTTCGGATCGTCGACCGACTCACGGGCACGGGACCGGGTTGCCGTTATGATCGAAGCACTGCACCGATGCCTGAAGGAACAGCAGACTGTGAGGCTGCCGGAGCGGTACCTGCGTCAATTCCGTCATTGTGGAATGCTGTACCAGAATCGGGACGATCCACGCGCGACGCTCGGAGTTACGGGGCATGGAATCATGGAACACGCCACTCACCGAAGAAATTTCACTCATGGCGCGGCAGCTCCAATCTCATAGTTGACGTTCGACCACAGCGATGTCGCGGAAGTCGATCCGACGGACGCGGTGACGTTCCCGAAAAAGAAGAACCGGTCGTAATTCGGCGGGCCGGATCCACGAACTGGCGCTGGGGGAAGCGACGCGTACGGAATCTTCATAAGCGGCGTCGTCGATCCAGCGGGAGAGTAAATGGCAGCGCTATCGGTCGTAAACTTCGCGATTCGATATGAGCTTCGACCAAGAACTGTGGCGAAGGTGTATCCGGGGACGAGAATCCCGAGGCTGTCGGTGAATCCGGTGGTCCCCGTCGATATCCCGAGCTGCACGAGCTTCACTGGATCCTTCATTCCCATGAACACACCCGGCTGCGCTCCCGTCAACGTCGACAGGCTGAGCGTGGCGGCCATATAGCCACTTTGATTCGCGCGCAACGAGTCGCTGCGATAATAGATCAACGTATCGCCGGCCGTGCCCGCAAGCGAGAGAGTGCACGCACCGGTGTTGGGAGCGCAGGCAGCAGGCGTAATGGTGGCGGAGCCGGTGGTGCCGAGCCGCCGCCAATCGGGCTCGGAGCGAAGATCATCGAGCGAGACGCGATTCGGAAGCGAATCTGCGAGGTAAAAAACTTTCCATCGCGATTCGTTCGGCTCGACCCATGGAGCCGCAATGGACAGACCGAAAGAGAAGTCCGAAACGTTGCCGGTAGTGCGAAAGCTCATCCGACGGAAATAATTTATTCCGCCGGTCAGCCCCGATTGATTCGTCTCGAACGGTCCAGGCCGTTGCGCGTTGGTGCCACCCGGCTCCAGAATCGTCTTCCAGAACACGTACTTTTGTGTGCCGGGGCCGATGAAGGGATATTGCCCATCCGCACTATCGATGGTGACTGTGCACTGCCCCGCCGGGCATGGACTGCCCAGCTTTTTGATGTTGTACGGCTGGATGGCGAAGTACACATACACGCCCATCGTGTCCTGCGGCTCCGCTGGATATGCGTGTATTGAATTCGTTCCGATCGCCCAGTCGAGCAGATTGGAAATGTTCGCGTGAATGTTGTACTCGATGTCGCCGCCACCGAGATCGGTGAACGGCCCTTCAGTGAGCGAGTATTCTATCTTGGGTGGAGCTCCATAGAAGGCGGCGCTGACACCGGGTGGCAGATTCCCGACACCGCCGGCGGGTCGCGCGCTCCACCTGTGATGCTTGAGATCCACATCGATGATCACGGTACCGAGATCCCTCATCGGCCCACTCGGCGTGTCGATCGTCTTCGGCCCCAGCGCGTCCTGATGACACGCGACCGCACCCGCACACATCAGTGCGAGCGCAGCGAGCACGAATCGATTGGAGCGAACAGATGCGTGCGTCATCGACTACCCTCAGTCAGCGAAGGAAGTGCGTTCGTTGAGAAGCGAGCGATTTCGCTCAAATGGTGACTAGTCATGAAGATACGTCTCGGATACAGAAATGAAAGAGCCCGCGACGTTACAGCGCTTGTAATGTTGCTTGGCGGGCTCTGCAGCTGAACGCTCCAACGCGAAGGTCAACGCGCCCGATGTGGCATGCCCCCTGCCCTGCCACGTGACACACGGACGTTCCCACTCCGCCCTCTCCCACAAGTCGAAAGTGCACCCAGACTCCGGCCAGACCACCTCTCTCTGGATGGACACCGCCTCCATTCCAAGCTATCCGGCGCTCACCGAGAATGCGGATTGCGAGGTGTGCATAATCGGAGCCGGAATCGCTGGATTGACAACAGCTTATCTTCTCGCCCTGGAAGGACAGCGCGTCATCGTCGTCGACGACGGACAAATCGGGAGCGGCGAGAGCTCCCGCACCACCGCGCATCTCTCCAACGAGATCGATGATCGATACGTCGAGGTCGCGCGCGTGCACGGCGACGAGAATGCGCGGATCGCGGCAGAGTCGCACACGGAGGCGATCGCCTTCATCGAGGCGTTCGTGCGCGATGCCAAGGTCGACTGCGACTTCGCTCGCGTCGATGGCTACCTTTTTCTCTCCGAAGGCGACACGCCCGACGTGCTCGACGACGAATACGACGCGGCGCAGCTCGCGGGCGTCGTCGTCGAAAAGGTAGACCGCGCACCGCTCACGACGTTCGACACGGGCCCGTGTCTCCGCTTTCCGAACCAGGCGCGCTTTCATCCGCTCGCGTATCTCTCGGCGCTCGCCGAAGCGTTCGTCGAGGCGGGCGGCCGCATCTTCTGCGGCTCGCACGTGTCGAACGCTGCGTCGAAGGACGGCGTCGCCACCGTCTCGATCGAGAAGCCGGAGGTGAAGATCACGGCGACGCAGCTCGTTGTCTGCACGAACTCGCCGATTTACGATCTGTTCGCGATGCACACGAAGCAGGCGCCATATCGCTCCTACGTCGTGGGCGCGCACGTGCCGAAGGGCGCCATCACCGACGCGCTCTACTGGGACACCGAAGATCCTTACCATTACGCTCGCTTGCAGCTCGCGGGGAATGGGGATGAGTACGATGTGCTCATCGTGGGCGGAGAGGATCACAAGACGGGACAGGAGTCCGACATGCAGCAGCGCTTCGCGAATCTGGAGCAGTGGACTCGCGAACGCTTTCCAAACGTCGTCGACTTTCCGTATCACTGGAGCGGTCAGGTGATGGAGCCCGCCGATCTGCTCGCGTTCATCGGACGCAATCCGGGCGACGACAACGTCTTCATCTGCACCG
>JBDTXL010000249.1:0-3433 GCA_040006195.1 Gemmatimonadota bacterium
CTGCAGCTGCCGACAGCGCGCTCGTGCGAGTTCGCAACGCGACCTCGGGATTCGACGAGACCTTCGCCGCGAAGATCCCAACGCCGGGCGCAACGACGGTGGTCTCGGTGCAGGTGCCAGCGGACACCGGCTACGTTGTGGCAGTCGCTGCGTTCCACGGGAATGACGTGTTGGACGCGGTTGGTTCGTCGAGTGACAACGACACCACGATCACCGTGCTCCCCGAAGGCAATCCGATCTACACCGCTACACCTGTTCACATAAGTATGCAGGCCGCGCCGTTCAACATTGGCTACTCGATCGACGACGGCACGCACGTCGTCGCGGGCACCCATATCGGCTGGCAGGCGGGGATCAGCGCGCCGTTCGACATCTGGACGGGTGTCAGTAGCTCGTGGGGGTGCCAGTTCAATGGAAATCAGTGCGCGGTGTACAGCTATCAGGGAACAGTCCCGAACGAACCGGGCGACTGGTTGATAGAGACGACCTTCATCTCGGACTGGGCTGGGCATTCGTTCAAATCGAACACGGCGACAATTCACGTGATAATCGATCAGGGCGTGGGTGGCATCGACATCAGCTTTGACCGACACCACCATCCCTAGCTGATTCGAAACGTCCACGAAACCGCCACCTCGTGAGCTCGCGAGGTGGTGGTTTTCTTTGAGCACCCAGCAGGTAACCGCCCGGTGGCGTCCGCGACCACGCCATGCTCGAAGAATTTTCGCTGTTTCAGAACGGAGCACGCGCTGCTGTTCCTGCCCGCTGAACCGCCTCCTACCGCCGCACAGCCCGCAGAGCCGAGTCCAGCGCGGCTAGCCCGGAGTCGGACGGCGCCGCGCCTCTCGCCAAGGCGATCGCGCTGCGCGCCCCGGCACTGTCGCCGCGTGCCAGGCTGACCCTCGCCTGCAGCGCGTATCGCACCGCCGGCGGCATCTCGCCGGACGCGGCCGCGCGATCGAGCTCACGCTGCGCATCCGCATCGCGATGCGACGCATGCAGCGCAGCCGCGTATGCATAGCGCAGACCGGGGTCGTCTCCATCCTCGGCCACCGCTCGCCCGTACACCGCGGTCACCGAGTCCGCGCGGTCGAGCTTCGCGTACGCGCGCGCGAGCAGCACGTAGCGCAGCGGCCCCGCCGGATCTCGCCCACTGACGTTCTGGATCGCCGCGATCACCGAGTCCGCTCCGCGCCTTTCCAGCAGCGCGTCGAGATACGCGAGTCGTACCGGCTGCGACGCCGGATGCGCAATCGATGTCGCGCGCAGAACCATCAACGCATCCTCGCCTCTCCCTGACGTGCGCAGATGCTGCGCGTACTCGAGCGACAGGCTCTCTCCGGCAGGATAGCGGTGGTATGCCTCGCCAAGCAGCGCCAGGCCGCGTGCGTTGTTGCCATGCCGCCCCACCGATCGCGCGAGCTGCCAGTACGGATAGAACGCTGCGGAGTCGTAGTCGATGCCGCTCCGAAAGAGCCGCTCTTCGCTCGACCAAACGGGCACGCGACTCACCGTCTTCCACACACCAGCACAGGTAACCACGGCCGCGAGCGCGAAGGCGAGTCGATGCGCGCCCTCGGGGAAGGTCTCCACGCGCGCGAGCATCCACGCCACGATCATCGACACGCCCACAGATGACAGGAAGAGCGTCCGCTCCGCGAGAAGCTGTCCGGTCGGAACCAGGATGTTCGACGCCGCCAGATACGCGAGCACAACCCACCCCAGCGCAACGAGCGGGCGCCGGTCGCCGCGGTGCGCGACGATCGCAGCGCCCAGGACGACGAGCGCGAACGCCGCCACGCCGATGATCGCGGGCGCGTTGATCGCTCGCTGCGGAATCACCGTTGTCGGGCCGTAGTGCATCGACAGCCGCGTAGGAAATACCAAGAGCTGCGCGATGAGCGGCCATGCTCCCGTCATCGTCCACCATCGTTGCGCGAGCGTTGCCCCGTCGAGACCAACCGCCAGCGCCGTCGATGGCGGCGAGAATCCGCCGAGCACCGCGCGTCGCGCAACGAGCATGAGGGCGAGCACCACCATGAACGCAGTCCACACGCGCCAGCCGCGCGCGATCACCGCCGTCGCTTCGACCGGCTCGTCACCGCGCGCACGCCACCCCCACACACAGAGCGCGACGAGAGCCGGCACCGTCGCCGCCGACTCCTTCGCGCCGAGCGCCACCGCGAACAGCACTGCGCCGATGAGCGCTGCGCTCCACGATATGCTCGTCCCTGTCGCCGCCGCGGCGTCGAACGCCCGCACGATTACGAGCACGCACGCAATGCTCGCGAGCGCCGCCGCCACCTCCGCAGATCCCGCGACGTTCGCCACCGATTCGACGTGCAGCGGGTGTACCGCGAAGATCACCGCACCGACGAACGCGACGTTGATGGGCAGCGCACGGGCGAGTAGCCAGAGCACCGCGATCGCGCACGCGGCGTACAGCACGACGGCGTAGAAATGAAAGAGCCACGGCGCACCACCGCTCACGTTCCACAGTAGCGCGTACACGAATTGCACGACCGGCCGGAAGAGTCCGGCACGCCCCCACTCCGCCGGCCAGTACGCTACGCGCCACGCGGTGAGCATTCCAGTGGGCACGTGCAGCGCCGGGTTCTCGGCGATGAGCGGCCCGTCATCGTAGACGAAGCCGTAGCCGATCGTCACCAGATAGGGGACCAGCGCAACCAGGGCGACGATGAGCATCGCGAGCGGAGCGGGACGCTCATCGCGCGATTCTATTCGCGCGCCGGGTTCGATGGAGGTCAATGCGGAGGGCGGCAAAGAAATAGGAAAACGTCGCTATCCAGAACGACTGGCGCCCTCAGTCGCCCGCAACTCGCGACGCCGTCCTCACATACGACGAGTGCCCGGCGCATCCTGCGCGCCGGGCACTCCTCTTTGATCCGAGCCGCCATCACAATTAGCGCGGCGGCATCTTCTTCTTCATCGAGTCGCTCCTCGCCATGCTGCCCGTGCCGTGCGCGCCGCCAGCCGAATCGCCGCCCATCGCACCACCGGTCTTGTTATCCGGCTTCGGCGTCATCGGCGTGCCGCTCGACATCGTTCCACTCGACATCGAACCGCCACTCATCTTCGACGTATCGGCCGACGAGCCGCTCATCGCGCCGCCGCTCATGCTTCCCGAGCTCGAGCCGTTCGACATCGAGCCACCCATGCTGTCCCTCGTCGTCGTCGTGCTCGTCGACGTTACCGAGGTCGAATCGGTCGACATGCTCTTGTCACCCTTGTTACACGCGGCAACCACTACGACGGCCGCCAGCATTGCGATGCGCTTCATGAAAGCCCCTCCATTCGAGATAATGAATCTGTGAGCGCTGCGCGACGTCCGGGCGACAGGCCACTCGTGTGCTCCAACAGTCCCGAAGGCAATAACCGGACCCTTCGGATCCGGATGCGACAAGGGCGCAAC
>JBDTXL010000250.1:0-6326 GCA_040006195.1 Gemmatimonadota bacterium
GCGATCTCCTCGTCCGAATATTTCTTGTCCATGTAGATGTCGACGCGATAGTTGCCGCCCTCCGCCTTCATCGCCTGCGCCGCACTCAACATCAGATCCAGGAATCCCTGCGCCGATGGCGCGGACACGCTCGGATTGCTGCGCACCCAGTCGATCTTCTTAATCGTCAGCTTCCCCTTCTTGATCTCATCCGCGACCGCGCCGGAGAGCTTCATCTGCTCGCCCGCAGCCTCGGTCGTCATTCCTCCGTTTCCACCCGTCGCAATCGACGCCGCCTGCATCTGCGCCATAGCGCTCTGCATCCCCGCGATCCCCTGCGCCGTTGCCGTCATCGCTCCAGGCATCCCGGGCATTCCCGGCATCCCCGCCACTCCCTTGGTCGAGCCGGGAGCGAGCGTGCCCCCCGTCCCAATCGATCCCGCTGCGCCCATCGCCGCTGCCGCCAGTGCGCCCTTCCCGCCCCCCAGCCCTCCCGCTCCACCCATCCCCGGAATGCACGACTGCGCGCCCGCCACCCCGGAGGCGATGGAGGTCTTGTTCTTCGCCGCCTCCGCCGCGCCCATCATGTATTGCCCGCCCGGAAGCGCCTGGCACACGGCCGCCTTGGTGATGCTCTGAACGGTCTTATTGTGGGCGACGCTCTTCAACTTCCCGAACATCCCGCCCTTCTTGTGCACCGCAGTATCCGGCACCGAAGCGACGGCTATGGACCCGTCGGACTTCGACTTCGTCAGCGAATCAGCCGCCTGGGCCCCTGCCGATATCGCGACGAGCTGTCCGACCGCCGCGAACGTGAGCACAACGACACGAGAATGGCTCTTCATCGGACTGTACCTCGGCTGGAGTGGCGTGCGAGCGGACCACAGATGCTTGCGGCGCACCGGTCCCCCTCTGATCCCGCAGAATGGAGAAACGACGGATCCGCCCAGGATTCTCACCCGATTCGAGCGGTCGTCATTTGCGCTCCGGCGCTCGGTTGATCACGTTGAGTCCATGCTGTGGCGCTCGGTACCGTTGCTGCTCCTGGCGCTCTCCCCGCGGCCCTCAACGCCGGCTTCCGCCCCCGCAGGCGCCCACGACACGCGCGCCTCTCGAGATCCCCGCGCGATAGTTCGCGAGGCCGAGATCGCGGTCGAGAATCGTCGAACGCCGGCGCTCGGTGCCCGCTGGCGACGCGCTCTCGAAGCCCTGCCGGACGACGCCGCCGCTCTCTTCGCCCAGGCCACGCTCGCTCGGCTGACCTATCGCTACGCGGATGCAACCCGCGACTACGATCGCGTCCGCGCGATGACCGGATCCGCCGTTGCGCGCTACCGTGCGTACTCGGCGCTCGGCGAAGCCGAAATCCTATTCACTTCCGCTCGCGAAAGTGATGCGACGATCGCGAACGACTTCGCGCTCCAGCTCTCGCGTGCCGCGCGCGACAGCAGCGGGGAAGTTCTCGCACTCGTGAACCTCGGCATTGTTCGCTTGCGCAAGATTTCGCCGGAGGCAGCAAGTGCGACATTCGACTCGGCCTCGCGAGTGACTCCGAAGAGCGATCTCGACCTCGAGGCTCGTGTGCACTGTGGACGCGCAACGGTCCTCGCGCGGCGAGCACAGGAAGGCGCCGTCACCGAAGCGCGCGAAGGCGCTCGTCTTGCTCGGCGCGCGGGTGCGTGGCGCGTCGTCGCCTATTGCCTCCACGTCGAAGCCAGCGGCTACGAACGGCTGGGTCGCGCCTACGCCGCCGACCGACTCCTCGATACCGCGGCGACTCTTGCGCGCCGCCTCGGCGACCGGCACGGCGTCTCCACCATCCTGCAGTGGCGCGGCTACGCGGCTTTCGAGCGACAGCAGCTCGACTCCGCGCAGCGCCTGCTCGGCGAAGCGATCGTCGAGGGTGAGGCGACGGGCAGTGTCTCGCCGCTCGCGTGGGCCGCGCTGAATCTCGCCGAGGTCTCGATCGCGCTGGATGATCCGATCTCGGCCGAGGCGCACATGACTCGCGCGCTCGCGCTCATGCGCCAGCTCGAGGATGCGTGGGGGACGACGGAGGCGCTGGGCGTCGTTGCCGAGCTCGCGTACACCTCGGGCGACATCGATCGCGCGGCGAGGTTGTACGGCGAGCTCGCGGAGCGCGCCGCGAAGACCAATGATGCGCCGCTTTCGTCGCAGACGAGCATCCATCTCGCGGCAATCGCCGCGCGGCGCGGCGATTGGGCTACGGCGTCCGTGCTCCTCGACAGCGCGGGGAGTGCGCTCCGGCGCACGGGACGCTCCGCGAAGACGGCGGCGTTGCCGTACGAGCGCGGCGTCGTTGCGCTCTGGAGAAATCAGCCGGCGGCGGCGGAGAAATTCTTTCGCCAGTCGCTGGTCACGACGGATACGGGCGAGCACGTCTCGCGCCATCTCGCACAGGGACGACTGGCGGCGGCGAGACTCGCACAGGGCGACACGGCGAACGCGGAGCGCTGGCTCACCACCGCGACCGACGAGCTGGATGCGTGGCGCAACGGACTCAGTGACAGCACACTGCGCGTGCTCGCCTTCCAGGTGTCTGATCGATTCGGCGGGCCGGAGCTCGGTGCGGCGACGGTGCTCTCTGCGATCGCGGCATCGGGGCACGTGGCCGCGGCGTTCGAGCTGGCGGAGCGACGACGCGCGCGGATGCTGCGCGACGGACTGTTGCGCGCACGGAATGCGAAGACGGCGAAGGCGACATCGAAGACGGCGTTCGCGCTCGACGCCTCGCGTGTGACTCTGGATGCGACGATGCGCGCGCTCCCCGCGAAGGCAGCGCTGGTAGAGTTCGTGGCCGCGCGCGGAGGGCAACCGACGACGGCGATCGTCATCACGCATCGCGGCGGCTTCGCGGTGCCCATCGCGCCTATCGACAGTATGCGGAACGACATCGCGCGCATGCTCGCAGTGATTCAAAGTGGCGGCCCGGACAGCGTTGCGGCGGCGAAGCTCGGCCAGGCGATACTGGGGAAAGTGATGCGGCGGCTGCCGCTGGAGATCACCGATCTCGTGCTCGTCCCCGAGGACGCGCTGCATCGCCTCCCATTCTCGGCGCTCGTAGTCGATGGCAGGCGCGTGGTGGAGCGGTACGCCGTGCACGTCGTGCCTTCGGCGGCGGTGGCACTCTCGCTGTGGGGCTCGCGTCCGCCGCCGGGCCCCACGCGAATGCTCGCCTTCGGCGATGCCCGATTTCCTCTCGATGATGCGCGCAATCCGCCGGCGACGCGTGCGCACTTCGCTGCGTTCGCCGCCAACGGAGGCTTGACGCCGCTCCGCGCGTCGGCGATGGAGGTGCGCGAGGCCGTGCGGCACTGGCCGCGCTCGCAGGCCCTGCTCGGCGCCGACGCGAGTGAGGCGAATCTCAAGAGCGCGCATCTCGAGCAGTACCGGCTCGTACACTTCGCCACGCACGCCGAGGTCGATGAGCGCGCACCCGGCCGCTCGGCGATCGCGTTGGCAGCGGGTGGTGGCGATGATGGTTTCGTGACGAGCGCCGATCTCGGGTCACTGCACCTCGATGCGGATCTCGTGATGCTCTCGGGGTGCAGCACGGCGCTCGGACTGATCGTGGGCGGTGAGGGGATTCTCGGGCTCACCGGGCCGCTGTTGCAGGCCGGGTCGCACTCGGTCGTGGCGACGCTCTGGCCGGTGAACGATCGCGGGAGCGCGGAGTTCGTGAGGCGATTCTACGGCTTTCTCGCGAGCGGTGTGGCGGCGACGGCCGCGCTGCGTCTCGCGCAGCTCGATGCCATTCAGCGGGGCGTGCCACCGCGCGACTGGGCGGCGTTCGTGCTCACGGGCGATGGCTTCGTGCGTGTGGGTGCTGCTACTTCACGCTGAAGTGCACGAGCGGTGAGCTGACCTCCGTGCGATCACTGCGCATCGCGCGAACCCACATGTCGTAGCTGCCGTTCGCCGCGAGATGCACGGAGTCCGAGACTGCAATCGTGGTATCGGAGGTGGTCCAGGCGGAGACCACGGCGCCGTGCGCGTTGAGTAGCTCGACGCGATAGCTCTGGGCGCCGTCCATCGCGTGCCACGAAAGCCGCAGCGGCGAAGCGAGCGTCGCACCGGCGGCGGGCTCGATCACCGACACCGCCGCATGACCGCCGCGCATCACATCGACAGGCACTGTCGCGCGATGTCCACGCAACACGAGTGCGCCGATCCCCACCAGAATAAGTGCGGCAGCCGCGAGCGCCATCCACCGCGAGGGCCCCACGTGCCGCTCCGCCGCTCGCGCGCCTTCGCTCGCCGCGCGCAGGAGGTCGAGCTCGGGCTTGCACGTGGAGCACCGGAGCACGTGTTCGAGCAGTGCGAGCCGCTCTGTTTCGGGCAACTCGCCGCTCACCATTGCGGCGAGCTTCTCGGGATCCGGGTGCGCACCGATTGGTCGGGTGCTCACCGAACGCTGATACTCGCGTCGCAGCTCGTCATCGTTCATTGCACATTCTCCCGAATTCCGATCCCCTGCGCCAGGAGCGCGGCGCGCAGATCGGCCAAGCCGCGATACAGCAAATTTCGTGTCTTCGCATCCGACCATGAGAGCAGCCCCGCGATCTCCTCGCGACGATAGCCGTCGAGATACATGCGCACGGCAGCGCGGCGCGAAGGCGCGAGCGCATCGACTGCAAGCGCGACGCGCTGGGCGAGCTCGTTCTGGTCGAGCAGCTCCGCGGGCCCCGCCGTAGCCGATGCCAGTGGACGCGGGCCTGCATCGGTCTCCTCCAGCGACACATTGCGATCGGCGCGGCGGCGGCGGATGATGTCGAGCGCGGCCGAGACCGCAGCTCGGCGAACGTAGTTGGCGGAGAGATCGCGGAGCCCGTCCTTCCGCGCGCGCCAAAAGCGCACACGAAGCTCCTGCAGCAACTCGTCGATGTCCTCGTGGTGGAGTCCTCGATCGTGGGCGATGCGGCTGGCGAAGCGCGCAAAGCGTGTCACGAGGGATTCGAGCTCTTCGGAGATCGAATCGCGCGGGGGCGTCATGCTCCATAGTAGCGGACGCGGCCAGCGGCGGCCACTTAATGCGGCTTTGACACCACTCCGGCTCAGTCCCCGGGAGGGAGTCGACGAGATCGCATCGATGGAGAGAGCGTATTGCATTCGCACTGGGCTAAGGATTGACGGCTCAATGAAGAAACGCGGGATCGATGCGCAATGTCTCACGAGTGGGCGGAGCTAACGGAAGCGGTGGCGATTTCTCGTTTCGCGACGCGACGGACGTTAGTGGCGTGATTCATCGGCTTAACCGTTGTGTGTGACGGGTAAGCACGCACTCCAAATAGCTTTGTAATGCGCGGTTAAGGTCCCACGCACATCGTATGACTTCGCTCAACGGAAGGAATGGCGGATGCGGCTACTGTTGGCGGAGGACGACGCGCAGCTCGGCCGGACATTGACCAAGGGTCTTCGTCAGGAGGCATACGCGGTGGATGTGGTGGCGGATGGTGAGAACGCCGTCTACCACGCGATGGTCAACGAGTACGACATCATCATCCTCGACGTGATGATGCCGAGGCGCGATGGTTTTTCGGTGTGCCGCGAGCTGCGTCGCAACGGAAGCAAGACACCGGTGCTCATGCTCACCGCGCGCGACACGATTGCCGACAAGATCACCGGTCTGGATGCGGGCGGTGATGACTACCTGACGAAGCCGTTCGAGTTTGCCGAACTGCTGGCGCGATTGCGTGCGCTGCTTCGCCGGCGAAGCACCGATCTGCTCGCGGTCGAGGTCCGAATCGGCAGCTTGCGCATGAACATGGCCAGCCACACCGTCGAGCGCGCGGGACGCACTGTCATGCTGACGACGAAAGAGTTCACGCTGCTCGCGTTCCTCGCGCGTCACGAGGGCCACGTCGTGAGTCGCGCGGAGATTTGCGCACATGTGTGGGACGACAATCACGATCCGTATTCGAATGCGATCGAGGTCTACATCAATCGCCTGCGGCGAAAGGTCGATTCGGTGTCGGACACTCCACTGATTCATACCCGCCGTGGCGCGGGCTACATGCTCGCCGATCTAAAGCGCATCCAGCCGGCGTGATCGAGTCCGTTCGCGTTCGTCTGGCGCTGTGGCACACGGCCGTCGTCGCCGTCCTGCTGCTTGCGCTGTCGATTGCCGCGTACTGGTTCATTGCGGGGATGTCGGGACGACGGTTCGACCAGTATCTCGAGGAAACGGCTGCGGCGTTCAGGATCGAGTATGTCTCGCAGCGCTACCAGACACCAACGGATTTTGCGGCAGCCGCCGAATCGCTTACGGAGTTCGAGTTTCGCGATCTCGATATCGGCGTGATCGACCTGAGCGGACAGGTCGTGGC
>JBDTXL010000251.1:0-11694 GCA_040006195.1 Gemmatimonadota bacterium
CAAGTGATGTGGTCGATGCGGCGTCGCGCACCGTTGCGCGCGTCACGACGGAGCGGCCCACCGCCACTCCGGCAGCAGCGCCGCCGGCGACAGCGCCCGCGGTACCACCGACCGACACTTCCGGAGGCACCACGACGTGACCGCGACTTCCAGCACTGCCGGCGCCCGCTCGAAACCCCGCAGCGGCGGACCGGCCCCGCGCACCGGGGCCAAGCGCACGCTAATCGGCAAGATCACGCAGATCCCGTCGTATCTCCGGCTCATGGCCGGGCTCGTCACCGACCCGCGTGTACCAACGCTCGACAAGGTCCTCTTGGGCGTTGCTATCGCGTATGTCGTCTCGCCGATCGACCTGATCCCCGACTTCATTCCGTTTCTCGGACAGGTCGACGATGTGTTCGTGCTCGTGCTCGCCGTGCGCAGGCTGATCACCAATGCCGGTATGCGCGTCGTCCGCGATCACTGGGACGGTGCGGTCGAGGATCTGCACCCAACCGCGCTGCAGGAAGTGATCGTGTCCGCCGCGTTCTTCCTTCCGCGCGGCATCCGTCGTCGTCTCCGGAAGATCGCTCGATAGACGCCACGGCGGCGGTTCGCACGAGGCTGTTCCGCCGCGCGATCGCGGCATTGTTGTCCTCGCTCGCGCTCGGCGCATGCTCGCACGCGAGCGACGCGCACGTGCCCCTTCGCTGGGGCGGTGACGCCGAGGGCGGAGCGCCGTTCGTGGAGGCGGATCCCGCCGACCCCGTGAAGGTGCGCGGGTTCGACGTCGAGATTGCGCAGATGATCGGCCACGACCTGCATCGCGATCCGCTGTTCGTCCAGGTGGCGTGGGCATCCATCGAGGCGTCGGTGGAGCGCGGTGATTTCTCGATCGGGATGTCCGGCGTCGAGGACAGGCCGGAGTTGCGCGCGCGGCATGCGGTATCGATCGCGTACTTCGAGTTTCGCGAGGTGCTCGCCGTGCGCTTCGCCGACAGCGCGCGCTACCGCACGCTCGCCGATCTCGCTGGCAAGCGCGTCGCCACGCTCGGCGGCACCGGCGCGTATCAGCTGCTGCTCGATGCGCAGCCGCAGGGAGGACCGATCCCGATCTCGTACGACGACGATGTGCATCCCTACAGCGATCTCGTTGCCGGACGCGTTGATGCGGTGCTGCTCGACAACATCATCGCCGACCGCTCGCTGCGCCGTACCGGCGGCTTCTACATCCAGCGGGTGCCCGTCGAGACGGGGCACTACGTAGCGGTGCTCGCGGCGCGCGACACGGCACTTCGCGATTCGGTGAACGCGATTCTGCGTGCACGGATGCGCGACGGCTCGCTCGAGAAGACGTTCCGTGCGTGGCACGTATGGGACACGACGCAAACCGCGTCCTTCGCGCGTGTGCTGGCCGACTCGACGCGCGGACGCGCCGCGGGGGCGATCGCGAGCGTGCGCACCGTGCGCTCGTATCTCCCCGCGCTGCTGCGCGCGGCGGGGATCACGCTCCTGCTTTCGTGCCTCGCGATGATGCTGGCCGTGGGCGTAGGCATCGCGGTCGCGGCGGGGCGCGTGTACGGATCACCGCTCGTGCGCGCGCCGCTCGCAGTGTATGTCGAGATCATTCGCGGGACACCGGTGCTGCTGCAACTCTTCGTGTTGTACTACGGACTGTCCGGGTTCGTACGACTCCCGGCGTTCGTCGCGGCCGTCCTCGGTCTTGGGCTCAACTACGCGGCGTACGAATCGGAGATCTATCGCGCGGCGCTGCAGGCGATCCCGCGCACGCAGCTGGAGGCCGGGCGCACGCTTGGACTCTCCGAGGCGCAGATCCTTCGACTCGTGCGCGGACCGCAGGCGCTCAGGCTCGCGCTCGCGCCGATGACGAACGATTTCGTCGCGCTGCTGAAGGACTCGTCACTCGTGTCCGTCATCACCGTCGTCGAGCTCACGAAGCAGACGGCGATCTACGCGACGAATGTCGGCAGCTGGGTGGTGCCCGGAATTCTCTGCTCGTTGATCTATCTCGCGCTCTCGCTTCCATTGTCGCGTCTCGCACGCGCGCTCGAGAAGAAGTGGAGCTCCGTATGACGCAGGCGCTGGATGTTCGCGACGTTCACGCATCACGCGGCGCCGTCGAAGTGCTGCGCGGCGTCACGATCGATGTCGCGCCGGGGGAGATCTGCATGCTCATGGGCACCTCCGGCTCGGGGAAGACGACGATGCTGCGCGCGATCGCGGCACTCGGACCGTTCGACTCGGGGTCGATCGTCGTCGACGGCTTCGCGCTCGCGCCGGGGCCCGTGCCGCCGGAGTCGAAGCTGAAGGTGCTGCGCCGCAGCGTCGGGATGGTCTTCCAGTCGCAGTCGCTCTTCGAGCATCTCTCGGTGCTCGACAACGTGACGCTCGCGCTCGTGCACGCGCTCGGCTGGACGCGCGAGAAAGCGGAAACGGAGGCGACGGCGCTGCTCACGACGCTCGGTGTCGCGCACCGCATGGCCGCTTTTCCGCGCCAGCTGTCGGGGGGAGAGGCGCAGCGCGTCGCCATCGCGCGCGCGCTCGCCCCCGATCCTACGCTTCTCCTGCTCGACGAGCCAACCTCCGCGCTCGATCCCGCGCGCCGCAGCAGCCTCGGCGAGGTGCTGCGCGGACTCGCGGCCGAGGGGCACGCGCTCCTGATCTCGACGCACGATGTGGACTTCGCCGAGGCGTTCGCGGACAGGGTGGCGGTGTTGGCGAAGGGTGTCGTCGTGGAGGAAGGGTCGCCGCGCGATATCCTCTCGGAATCGACACACGCGGACGTGCGCGCGCTGCTCCGCTCGTCCTCCAACGAGCCCCCGCGCTAGCCGCGTACCGACACTTTACACTCCTCCGGTCGTCCCCTAGCTTTCGCTATGGCAACCAGCACTCGCATCCCATCACGGCCCGCTGTCTCCGCATCGTCGGAGAGCGGGCCGTCTCGTCGTCAGGACTCATCGTCGCCACCACGTGTGCGCGCCGAGCCGGCGCTCACCTTCGACGACGTGCTGCTGGCGCCGCGACACAGCGTCACGCACCCGAGAGACGTGAGCACGAGCACCCGCTTCACCACCGGGATCTCGCTCAACATTCCCCTCGTGTCCGCCGCGATGGATACGGTGACGGAATCCGAGATGGCGATCGCGATGGCGCGCGCCGGCGGCATCGGCGTGATCCACAAGAACATGTCGATCGACAGGCAGGCGGCCGAGGTCGATCGGGTGAAGCGCTCCGAGAGTGGAATGATCCTGAAGCCGATCACGCTCGGTCCGGAGGCGACGCTCCGTGAGGCGAACGCGCTGATGATGCGCTTCAAGATCTCCGGAGTGCCGATCGTCGATCGCGACAACAAACTGATCGGGATCATCACCAATCGGGATCTGCAGTTCGAGCGGCAGCTGGATCGCCCGCTTCAGGAAGTGATGACCAAGGATAATCTCATCACCGCGCCCGTGGGCACGACACTCGATGAGGCAGAACGCATCCTCGGCAAGCATCGCATCGAGAAGCTTCCCGTCGTCGATGCGGAGGGACGGCTCGGCGGATTGATCACGGTGAAGGACATTCACAAGCGCCGACAACATCCGAGTGCGAACAAGGATCAGCACGGGCGGCTGTGCGTCGCTGCGGCGCTGGGCTCGGGTGGCGATTTCCAGGAACGCGCGCGTGCATTGTTCGACGCCGGCGTCGATGCGCTGGTGATCGACACGGCGCACGGACACAGCGAGGGCGTGCTCGTGGCGACCTCGCTCATTCGCGAGATGCTTCCGGACATTCAGCTCATCGCCGGCAACGTAGCGACGCGCGCGGGGACGATGGCACTGGTCGAGCGCGGCGTGAATGCGGTGAAGGTAGGCGTTGGCCCCGGCTCGATCTGCACGACGCGCGTGGTCACGGGCGTCGGCGTGCCGCAGCTCACGGCGATCATGGATGCCGTCGAAGGCGCCGGTGATGTGCCGGTGATTGCCGATGGCGGCGTGAAGTACTCGGGCGACGTCGTGAAGGCGCTCGCGGCCGGTGCGTCGAGCGTGATGATGGGATCGATGCTCGCGGGAACCGAGGAAAGCCCGGGCGAGTCGTTTCTGCTCGAAGGACGCCGTTTCAAGATGATTCGCGGCATGGGGAGTCTCTCCGCAATGCAGGACGGGAGCGCCGATCGCTACTTCCAGGAGGGGGAGCTCTCCGCGAAGAAGCTCGTGCCCGAGGGGATCGAGGGGCGCGTGCCGTACAAGGGACCCGTCGGCGACGTGATCTACCAGATGGTTGGCGGACTGCGAAGCGGGATGGGCTACGTCGGCTGCGGCAGCATCGATGCGCTGCGCACGGAGACGGAGTTCGTGCGCATCACGACGGCAGGGCTGAGGGAGTCGCATCCGCACGACGTGACGATCACGCGCGAGGCGCCGAACTACTCGGTGTGAGGCTTCGCGCAGCGAGTCGCGCTGCCAGTAGTCAGACGGTCGCGCGCGCGCTGCGAAAGCCGCTCACCATGAGCGGCGAGATCGGGAGCAGCAGCAACAGGTACGTTCCGAGTGACTCCGCTCCGCCCGCCATGCTGCGCGGGTCGTAGAGCCGACTCGTGAGCGCGACACACGCGATGCACCACGCGAGTGGCAGCATCCCTTTCAGCACGAGAGTCGTCGCGCGCGACTGTGTTGCCTGACGGCCGAGAATTGCGAGCACGCCGGTCGCGATCGTCGCCTGAGCGAGCACCGCGCCGCCCGCCACGAGCGCGAGCCCGCCGCCGTTCTCCAGCGCGAGCGTCGAGCAGGCGAGATTGATGCAGAGCGCGAATGCGGAGAGGAGCGGCAGCGCGCGCTGCTTGCCGGTTGCGACGACACCAATCGCGCCGAGCGTGGTGATCCCCCCGGCGGCCGCCGAGAAAATGAAGATGCGCGCGGCCGATGCTGCCGGGAGATAGCGAGGGAGCGCGAGAGCCATTGTCGGTTCCATCGCGAGTGCGAGCGCGCCGAGGATCGGTGGAAACAGATAGGCGAAGGGAAGCACGGTGCGATCGAGATGCTCGCGCATCGCAGGCGCCGCTCCCGCCACGCGCGCGCTGCCGTAGACGTCCGGGAAGATCACGGTGCGGATGATCCATGCGAGTGAGGCCGCGAGGCCGGCGATCGAGACGCCGAAGGCATAGAGACCGAGGGTGGTCGCGCCGCCATACGCCGCGACGACGAGGCGATCTGCGGTTCCGAGCGCGACCGTGAGAGCGGAGGAGAGCGCAAGCGGTATCCCGACGCCGAGGAGCCTTTTCAGCGCGGGCTTGTCGAGCAGAGGACGAAAGGGCGCGCAGTTGCGCACGGTCCACAGGCTCGCGAGCGCGCCGACGACGAAGCCCGCGATGGCGCCGCGAAGACCGAAGAGCTTCGCCATCCCAACCGCTGCGACGAGATGCAGCGACGCGTTCGCGATCTCGAGGAGCGCGTAGCGGCGGAGCTCGCGAAGCGCGCGGAGGTACGTCGTGGCGTAGACCCACAGCTCCTCGAGCACCACGCCGAGCGACACGGCGCGGAGCGCCAATCGCCACGTCTCGTCGGTGACCACGAACGATAGGATCAGCGCGACGAGTGAGGTTGCGATCGCCGTCGCGATGATCCAGCCGAGCGTGGTGCGCGCAGCGGTATTCGAGCGCTCGACCGCTTCCGCATCGCCGAGTGCGCGTTCCTGCACGATCGCGAGCTCGAGCCCGCGCTGGACGCCGAGCCCGGAGAGGGGCGTGTAGCGCATGAAGATGCGGAAGAGCGTCCAGATGCCGAATGCGCGCGGCCCGAGGACGACTGCGAGCAGCAGTCCACGAATGCTGCGCATCCCCTCGGTCGCGCCTCGCGTCGCGGCGTAAAGCATGATTCGCCGGCCGCGTCCGGGTCGCGCAGCGGAGACATCGCGCGTCGCAGGGAGATCGGAAAGTGTCGTCGGCGCTGTCATTGAGAAGGCGCAAGCGTCAATCGCCGCTTCGTGCGAAAAAGGGTCTTCCGATAGCTGAGCTCCGCTATGTGCCGCGAGCGCCCACCCCAACGGCCGCGCGCCGTACGAGCGCCAGCGACGTTCGTCGACTTGATGAGGAACCAGCACACCCGTGCGCCCCGCTCGTGGAGATGGCGCTCGCCAGCGCTGAACAACGCGCTCGCGGTGCCGCGCTTTCGCTCCGCGCGCTCGACGTGAACGTAGCCGTGAAACGTCGCGTCCGGGGGAAGCTCGAGCGGCGCGAAGCTGAGCGCACTGTCGAAGTAGGGCGTCCACCACGAGTAGCCGACGACGACGCCATCGCGGAGCGCCGCGAAGATCGTGCGACTCGCAAGATCGCGCGAGAGCTGGGCTCGACGGCGGCGCGTCATGATGGCACCGAGCAGATCGTGCTCGTGCGCGCTGAGCATCCGGATCTCGACGCCGTCGGGGGGAGCGACGTTCCTGATCGTCGCGAGATCGCGCTCGTACAGGTTGTAGTGCGCCGAGCGAGCGACGCGAAAGATCGTTCGCTCGGCGAGCTCGGTCCAGAGCCCGCGAGCGCCGTCGGTGCGCCAGGCATGGCGCGCGTCGCCGGGAAAGGTGGCGACGTCGACGAGATACTTGTTCACGATGCGGCTGCCCTGAGCTTGCCGAGGAGTCGGCGCTGCTTCGCGCGGTTGCGTGCGTCGGTGGCGCGCGAGAGCACGGCGACTGCGGCGCGCGCGACTGGCGTAATGCCGCGCGCGAGCGTGAGGCGCGTCGTGAGTCGCGCGCCGCGAAGAACCTTGGGATGAAGCGCACTCGGGCCCAGGTGAATGCGCGCAAGCCCGCCCGCGATCGCCGCCCGGATCGGGTCGTAGCAGAGGCAGTGCTGATAGAGGAGACCGTTGCGAGTCTCCTCCGACTGCGCGCTGAGGCAAAGGTCGAGCGCGCCGCCGCCGTCGAGTGCGACGGCCATCTCGAGGAGCGAGCTGCCGCGCCACGCGCACTGCACGCGAATGCCCGGCGACTGCTGCACTGCGAGCTCTGCGAAGAAGTTCGGCGCGAGCGCGGCGACCTTCCCGTTTCGCGCGGCGTACGACGCGCGGTAGAACGCATCGAAGGTGGCGGCATGCTCGCGGAGATCAGTCTCCCAGGACACGCGGATCCCCTGATCGTGCACCCAGGCGAGCTCGTTGCGCAGTGTTCGCCGCACGTTCTTCGAGCGCGAGGCGATATACTCCTCGGGGGAGCTCCACTCTACGTCGATCACTGCCTCGGAGTTGGCGAAGCTCTCGCGGAAGCCAAGCCGGCGAGCGACCTCGCGAACGCCGACGTCGCTGTCCTCGACGAACGGCCACACGATCGCCTTCAAATGCTCATCGCGAGCTTCCTCCTCGAGAAGGGTGAGCGCCTGCTCGAGAATGTCGTCGGTGAGCACAGTGCTGCTGCCGAGCGGATCAGAGCCGGTGCTCATTGGCGCGCCGATCGCGAGCGACGGACGCAGGCCGGCGCCGATCGCCGCGGCCGCGCGGCTCGCAGGCCCGAACCAACGCGCGTGGAGATCTCCGTGCAGCGTCTCTCGCTCGATGTAGGCAGGGATGACGGCGACGAGCGTCATCCTGTCGAAGACGCCGATGTGGCGCGCCTCGGCGCCGCACGCCTCGGCAGCAACGAACCATGCATGGCGATGGTAGCCGCGCCGGGCGATCGCATCCCACTGCTCGCGCGGAACGGCGCTCGCGCTGCGAAGCACGCGAACAAGAGTGGAGGGTTTCGGCGCCGAGGGGATGCTCACGTCGAGGGCATGAGCGCTGCGCGCGCCTGAGCGGTCTCGGGGCTCACGACCCCAGGAGAGAAGCAATACCACGAGCGGCCGAAGAGATTTCTATAGCGCAGCTCGCCGACCACGCGAGTGCTCGCGCTCGCCGTCTTCTGGGCGCCGCGCTGGGAGGCGAGGTTGTCGATGTCGATCAGCCGCCAGCTGACGCGATAGCATTTCTCGCGCGAATGGTGCAGCCGCTCCCAGGCGAGCGCAGTGCCGACACCGCTGCCGCGCTCCTCGGAGGTGACGTAAAGGTCCCAGTGGTAGCTCGCGTCGGCGGGGAGGGGGAGCGCGTACGTCTCGATGTCGGCGTCCATGCGCGTCGAGACCCAGGTGAAGCCGACCGGACGCTCGCCGCGCCACGCCACGAGACACTCGCGCCCGCGCTCGATCCGCGCTTTGAATTTCTCGATTCTCCTCTCGGAGGAGAGGGCGAGGAAGGGCGACCAGTCAGGGCCTGCGAAGGGCGCGATGCGCACTCCCTCCGGGAGCGGAAGCCGCGGCACGTCGGCGACGACGTGCTCGAACAGGAGCGCAAGCCCGCCGCGTGAGATGCGATCGAGCGTCCGAAGCCGCACCTCTCGCCACGCGCCGCGCCCGCCCGAGTGCCGCCACGCGAGCCGCGCGTCGCGCGGGAAGGTGATGGCGTCGCGCACGTACTTGTTCACGATGACGCCTCCGGTACTTGAAGCGCGGGAACAGTCACCTCATCGTAACTCGAGGTGACGTACGAGCGCGCGGGCCTGAACTTGCCGCTCAGCTCCGATGGAATGCTGCTCACTACGAGAAGCTCGAAGTGCACATCATGGCCGAGCAGCTCGGCGCCATGCGCCCGGAGCCTGGCGAGTCGCGCCTCCGTCGGCTCCGCGCGCGAGACTATCCGCATCGTGACGCTGTCGATGCGCTCCTGCGTGAGCTGAAAGCTCTCGATCCAGTCGGGATCGTCCATGATCAGCGTCTCGCTGAGGTAGTACGGATGAATCACCCGTCCACTCGGCAGCGGGAACATGTCGAGCATGCGTCCCTGCACGCTTTGAATCGTCGCGAAGGGTGCGCCGCACTCGCACTGCGAGGAGCCCTGAACCGCGACGTCGCCGATGCGGAACCGGATGAGCGGCATCGTGAACGAGTGGAGCGCCGTGACGACGACCTCACCGATCTCGCCCCGCGCGACCGGAACGCCATCGGGGCCGACGATCTCGACGAGCACAGTGTCGTCGCACGTATGCAGCGGGCCGCCGTGCGCGCACTCCCAGGCCATCAGGTTGCACTCGTTGCTTCCGTATTGATCGCGCACGGGAATGCCGAGTCGCGACTCGATCCTGCGACGGAGATCGGGGGTGAGCGCCTCGGCGCCTACGAGCGCGACGCGAATGCTCGGCGGCGAAATCGGCTCGCGCTGCAGCACCTCGGACACGCGCGCGAGCATGTTCGGATATCCGCTGAGCATCGCCGGCCGAAAGGCGCGCACCTCCGCGGCGATGACCTCGGGGTCGAGATGAATGCTCACGCGCTTCTGGCGCGGGAGGAGCTTGAGCGCGATGAGAGTGCGGCCGATGATCTTGTTGTCGCGCGCGTGCACGTGCTTGGGATTGAGAATGTTGAGCGCGCGATCGCTGCGCTTGATACCGTACGAGCGGAGGGCCCGGATGCGTGGCAGGTAGAGGAGGTTGTGCTCCATCCAGCTGCGCCGGATCATGAACGGGCGCCCGCTCGACCCGCTACTCGCCGCAGGGATGAGCGTCTCGGGGTCGATTCCCGAGGCTACACGCTCGAGCTCGGGTGTCCCCCGGAAGTGTGTCTTCGTGACGGTCGGCAGCAGCGGCATGTCGCCGGCGCCGCGAATGCAGTCGGGGTGCACGCCCTGCGCGTCCCAGAGCGCACGATAATACGGCACGTTGCGGTAGGCGTGCTGCACCAGATCGAGAATCTGCCGGTCGCGGAAGCGCACGATCCCGGCGCGGCTCGCATGTGCGTGTCCGCGAAGCGCGTACGCGCTGCGGAGGGCGTCGACGTCGAGGCTCATCGGGCGGCCATCATCTCGCGCGCGGTCGAGCGAGGGAGCGGCTCGACGACGCGGACCTTCGTGCGTGCGCCGTGCTCGAGGCGGTCGACGATCGCCGTCGACACGCGAACTCCGGCCGGGAGTGCGGCGCCGAGCGCGGACGCGATATCGGCTTCGAGGGTGCGGGCACCGATGCCGTTCCCCGCGACCGCGCGAACGCGCAAATGGTCGCGCTCCATTTGCGTGATTTGGTACTGCACGAGGCCAGGAATCGGCTCGAGCGCCATCGTCAGCAGATAGGGCGAGAGTGTCGAGCCATCGGGGAGCTCGAGCACGTCGGCATCGCGGCCGCTCACGACGCCAAGCAGCGGCGACGCGCGCCCGCACTCGCACCGCGCCGTGAGCAGGGAGCCGCGATCGCCGGTGCGGTAGCGGATGAGCGGCATCGCGCGATTCACGAGCAGCGTCACGACGATCTCTCCCTCTACGCCAGCTTCGGCGCGGGTCCCGTCCACACCGAGTATCTCGACGTGCACGACGTCAGCGTTGATGTGGCGCGATCCGGCCCAGCACTCCCAGGCGATCTCCTTCGTCTCGGAGGTGCCGTAGATATCGAAGATCCGTCCGCCGAACGCTTCCCTTATATCGCGGCTCGCGCGCAAGGGCAAAAGCTCACCGCTCGTGAAGATGCGTTTCGCGCGAACTTCGGGCGTGTCCTGGCCCGCGGCGTGCGCGATCTCGAGCAGCGCCGAGGGGAGCGCATAGATCGCATCCGGTGCATAGGCAGCGAGCAGCGCAGCCATCTCTTTCGGGGGCCGGAACACACTGATGCGCTTGAGCCGCCTCAGGCGCTCGAGCAGTGAGCTGCCTTCCACGCGCGGATCGATGGCGTCGAGTATCGCCACGCGATCGGTGAGACGCATGCCCGCGGCGCGTCTCGCGCGCATCTTGACCAGGTACTTGAGCATCGACCACGCGCGCGCATCGTAGTAAACGCGAAAGGGCTCGCCCGACGATCCCGACGATCGCGACGAGAACCAGCTTGCCGAGATCCGACCATGGCGCAACGATGCGTCGCCGGCGGTGCGGAGCTCCTGCTTCGACACCGGCGCGAGCGACTGCAGCGCCAGCGGGAGCTCGAGGTCGCGGAGCGCGCCGGGGCGTGTGAGTCCTGCGTCGCGCATCCGCATGGCGTTGAACGGGGAATGCTGCGCATCGACGAGCAGCGCGCGCATCCGCGCGGCCGCGAGCGCACGCAGCGACTCGGCGCGGAGATCGAGCGCGCGGGCCGACGCGTGTGCGTCGCGCGCGAGCCAGTATGCGAGCGCCGCGTGCGCCGGCATCATCGAGCTGCCACCGCCGTCGCCACCGGCACGCGGCCAAGGAGCTCGGCGTACAGCGCGAGATAGCGATCGGCCGCCGTGTCCCACGAGAGCATTGCCTCCGCGCGCGCGCGATTGCGCGCAGCGATCGCGGTGCGGCGCGCGTGGTCGTCGCCAAGCTCGCGAATCGCGGCCGCGATCGCGTTGGCATCGCCGGGCGGCACCAGGATCCCGTTCGCCCCATTCTCCACAAGCTCCGGAATCGCGCCGATGTTGCTCCCGATCACCGGCAGCCCCGCCGCAATCGCTTCGGCAAAGACATTTCCGAAGGCCTCCTCGTAGGGTGTGAGCACGAACAGGTCGGATCGCCGACAGCGAAGCGCGACTTCTTCGCGGCTGAGCGGACCCACGAATCGCACGTCGCCGTCGACGTCGAGCTCCTTTGTGAGTGAGCGCAGCGCGGCGTCCTGCGGGCCGCCGCCAGCGATCTCGAGCTGATATCGATCGCGCGGCAGAAGTGCCCATGCACGCACGAGATCGGCGATTCCCTTGCGCTCGATCAACCGCCCCACGGCGAGACATCGAATCTTCGAGCCGATCTTCGAAAC
>JBDTXL010000252.1:0-7155 GCA_040006195.1 Gemmatimonadota bacterium
GACGGGCGGATCGCGCGCGCGCGCGGGATCGGCTCCAACTACGGCGAGTTTCTTGATTCGATGCTCGATCGGTTCGCGGAGATGTTCGCCTTCCTCGGCATTGCGCTCTACTTCGAGCCGACGTGGTGGGCGATGTCGGCGACGGTACTCGCGAGCGGCGGCTCGATGATGGTCTCGTATGCGCGCGCGAAGGGTGAAGCGGTGGGAGTCGACTGCCGCGGCGGGATCATGCAGCGCGCAGAGCGGCTCGTGACGCTGGCGGTCGCGTCGCTGATCGACACGCCAATCACGGCAGCGCTCGGCTGGATCCCGGGCGTGATTCTGTTGAGCGCCGTGACACTCATCGGACTCGGCTCGCTCGGAACGGCGGTGTATCGGACCGTCTACATCTGCAAGGCGCTGCGGAAGATGGAGGTGGAGGCGGCGGCGAAGGTGGCGGCTTCGGCTCCGGCGTGATAGGGGCGAGGGAAGCGTCTGCTCGTGAAAGACGACGAAAACGGAAGGCGCAACGGACAAAAACGGCAAACTGCGAAGGGCAGCTCCGTTTTTTTCGTCTCATCCCTTGATTGGCTTCATGAACTGTTAGCGGCGTGTGTTCCGTGGCCCGGAGCCACGCCACGATGGTCGACTACTCCTTTCGTATAATGGTCGGCGGCGCAGCGATCAATAAACTTGGAGCACGCCGAAGTAGTGCAGTTTCAATGGAAGGAGTTCGATGGACCTGTTGGGCAGATGTTTCATCGCGATCGCAGCGAGCGCCTCGATATGGGCGCTCCCGTCGCAGGCTCGCGCGCAGGACAAAACACCTGGCGCGGAGGAGATCGTCCCCGGTAACGGCATTTGGTATCTGGTGCCGACAATTCTTCCCCAAGGCGCGCGCGTCACGTTCGTGAGCGGCAATCCCTATCTGGCCGAGAAGTGCACGGTGGAATTTCGGATGCCGGACAAATATGTGCTGCCGCCACACACGCATCCGCAGATCGAGAGCGTGGTGCTCAGGAGCGGCACGCTGCGGGTGGGGCTCGGAAAAAAGATCGATCGTTCACACTCGGTGCTGCTCGTGGCCGGCGACTCGACATCGACTCCCGCCGGTGTCCCGCATTGGTCGATCGCCGAGGGCGAGGTCGACATCATGGTGACTTACGAAACGGGGCCGATGGGAATCGCGTACATGAGCAAGCGCGACGAGCCGGGGAGCCACTCGTTCCCCAGCGGATACTAAGCAGCTACTTCCGCTTCACCAGACTCCGCAGCACGTACTGCAGGATCCCGCCGTTGCGATAGTACGTCGCCTCCTCCGGCGTGTCGATGCGCGAGCGCACCGCAAAGCGCTTCACGCTGCCATCGCTCGCCGTCGCCTTCACCGTCAGCAGCGCTCGCGGCTTCGTTGAATCATCGAAGCCTTCGAGGTCATAGCTCTCGAAGCCCGTGAGCCCCAGCGACTGGCGCGACGCATCGTCCGCGAACTCCAGCGGCACGATCCCCATTCCCACCAGATTCGAGCGATGGATCCGCTCGAACGACTCGGCGATCACAGCGCGCACGCCCAGCAACAATGTTCCCTTCGCCGCCCAGTCGCGCGACGAGCCCGTGCCGTACTCCTTCCCCGCGATGATGATCAGCTGCGTCCCATTCGCCTGATGCTCCATCGATGCATCGAAAATCGTGGCGGGCTTCGCGCCTGGCGACGTCGCCGTCCAGCCGCCTTCCGTTCCCGGCGCGAGCTCATTCCGCAGCCGGATGTTGGCGAACGTCCCGCGCATCATCACTTCATGATGCCCGCGCCGCGCACCGTACGAGTTGAACTCGCTCGTCGGCACGCCGTGCGCGATCAGCCACTTCCCCGCAGGGCTCGCGGCCGGGATCGAGCCAGCCGGTGAGATGTGGTCCGTCGTGATCGAGTCGCCGAGCATCGCGAGCACGCGTGCGCCGCGCACCTGCGCGACGGGCTTGATCTCCGCCGTCATCCCGTCGAAGAACGGCGGGTTCGCGACGTACGTCGACTCCTTCGACCACGTGTAGCGGCTCCCGGTCGGGAAGGGGAGCGACTGCCAATGCTCGTCGCCATCGAACACGTTGCCGTACTGCCGGTGGAACATCGCACTCGTGATCGACGACAGCACGGTGTCTTCTACTTCCTGCGGCGTCGGCCACACATCGCGCAGGAACACCGGCCCATTCGTGCCGACGCCGAGCGGCTCCGTCGCGAAATCGATGTCCATTCGCCCAGCGAGCGCATACGCGACCACGAGCGGCGGCGACGCCAGGTAGTTGAAGCGCGTGTGCGGATTCACACGCCCCTCGAAGTTGCGATTCCCCGAGAGCACCGCGCACACGATCAGCTTCTCGGCCTCCACCGCATCAACGATTGGCTGCGGCAGCGGCCCCGAGTTTCCGATGCACGTCGTGCACCCGTACCCCGCGAGATAGAAGCCGAGTGCCTCGAGCGACTTCATCACGCCGGCCTTCTCGTAGTAATCGGTGACGACCTTCGAGCCCGGCGCGAGACTCGTCTTCACCCAGGGCTTCGACTTGAGCCCGAGCGCCACCGCCTTCTGCGCGAGCAGCCCGGCGCCGAGCATCACGCTCGGATTCGACGTGTTCGTGCAGCTCGTGATCGCTGCGATCACCACCGCACCGTGCCTGAGCGCGAACTGTTGCCCGTTGTACGTCACGCTCGCGCTTCCACTCTTCGCCATCACCTCGGCCGGATCCGTCGCGACCGCTGCCGGCGAAAGCTGCGTGCTCGCGCTCACCGCCATCGCCTTCTCGACCGCGATCGTTCCCGCCATCGTGCCGATACGCTCCATCTCTGCATGCCACGCATCGTTGAACGACTTCTTCGACGTCGACAGCGGGACACGATCCTGCGGGCGCTTTGGCCCGGCGATGCTCGGCTCGACCGTCGACAGATCGAGCGACACCGAGTCCGTGAACTCCGGATCGGGTGTGCCGTCATCTCTGAACATCCCCTGCGCTTTGCTGTACTCCTCGACGAGTCGAACCTGATGCTCGTCGCGTCCGCTCAGTCGCAGGTACTTGAGCGTCTCCGCATCGACGGGGAAGAATCCAACCGTCGCGCCGTACTCGGGCGCCATGTTCGCGATCGTCGCGCGATCCGCAAGCGAGAGCGATGAGAGTCCGGAACCATAGAATTCGACAAACTTTCCGACGACCTTCTTTTTGCGGAGAATCTGCGTGACGGTGAGCACGAGATCCGTCGCCGTCGCGCCCGCGGGAAGCTTCCCGTGCAATCGAAAGCCGACGACCTCCGGAATCAGCATCGACAGCGGCTGTCCCAGCATCGCCGCCTCGGCCTCGATGCCGCCAACGCCCCAACCGATCACGCCGAGCCCGTTGATCATCGTCGTATGCGAGTCGGTGCCCACGAGCGAGTCGGGATAGGCGATCGTCGCGCCATTCTTCTCGCCGGTGAATACGACCTGTCCCAGATATTCGAGATTGATTTGATGCACGATCCCCGTGTCCGGCGGCACGACGCGGAAATTCTGGAACGCGGTCTGTCCCCAGCGCAGAAAGGCGTAGCGCTCGCGATTGCGATCGAACTCGAGGCCGGCATTGATGAGAAAGGCGCCTTCGCTACCGTACTCATCCACCTGAACGGAGTGGTCGATCACGAGATCGACCGGCTGCAGCGGGTTGATCAGCGCAGGATCGCCGCCGAGCGCTGCGATCGCGTCGCGCATCGCGGCGAGATCGACGACAGCGGGGACGCCGGTAAAGTCCTGCAGCAGCACGCGGCTCGTGCGGAACGCGATCTCGCGCTCGACGCCACCCTTCACATCCCACTTCGCCATCGTCTCGATGTCGGCGTGCTTCACGAACGCGTCGTCCTCGTTCCGAAGCAGATTCTCCAGCAGCACCTTGAGCGTCACAGGCAGCTTCGCCGTAGTCGAGCCCGCGATCTTGTTCAGCGAGTCGAGTCGATAGATGGTGTAGGTGCGGCCATCTACGGTGATCGTCGCGCGACTGCCGAAGGAATCGAGTGACATGCTTGCCTGAAGTGTCTGGGGATCGAGAAATCTAGCATCCCACGCCCTACATTGTGAGCGACTCGGAGGTGTACGGACGATGACGAGCGACGTGCTCCGGCTTACTGCCGAACTGATGGCGATCGACTCGACCAGTGGTCGCGAGGGCGAGCTCATGGCGCACGTCGCGCTCATGCTCGAGAGCCGAGGCTGGCGCGTGACGCGCATTCCCGTGACCCCGGGCCGCGTCGACGTGCTCGCCACCTGCGTTCGAGAGCCGCTCGTGACACTCTCGACACATCTCGACACGGTGCCACCCTACATCGCGCCGCGCATCGACGGCGATACGCTCTGGGGCCGCGGCTCGTGCGACGCAAAGGGAATTGCCGCCGCCATGATTCTCGCGGCTGAGCAGCTTCGCGAGCGCAACGTCCCCGTCGCGCTCCTCTTCGTCGTCGGGGAAGAGGTGACGCACGACGGTGCGATCGCCGCCAACGCGAGCCCCACTACCAGCCGCGCGATCATAGACGGGGAGCCGACCGAGGGAAAGCTCGCGCTCGGCACCAAGGGCGCCGTGCGCGGCACCATCCGCACGACAGGCGTCGCCGCGCACTCCGCGTATCCCCACCTCGGCGACTCCGCCATCGCGAAGCTCATCGCGCTGCTCGCCGAGCTTCCGCAGCTCGAGCTGCCGCACGACGAGCTTCTCGGCCCGACCACGATCAACGTCGGCCAGATCTCCGGCGGCGTCGCTGACAACGTCATCGCGCCGGCGGCCGAGGCGCGCATCATGGTGCGGCTCGTGTCCGACGTCGAAGTAGTGTGGGCGCTGCTCGAGCAGTGGATTGCAGGGCGCGCCACTATCGAGCGCGGATCGCTCGTGCCCGCGATTCGACTCGGATCGGTGGCCGGCTTCGAGACGATGGTCGCGGCGTTTGCCACCGACATTCCCGCCCTCACGCGCTGGGGCACTCCGTATCTCTACGGCCCGGGATCGATCCACGTCGCGCACACCTCCGACGAGCGCATCACGCGCGCCGAGCTCGAGAGCGCCGTCGCCGGCTACGTGCAACTCGGCGAGGCGGCGTTCGCCGCTGCGCAGATCGTCGCGATGTGATTAGATAAGGGGGATGCCATCACTGCCCGTGCTCGTCGCACGCATCGCTCGCCGGTACTACAGAACGTACGGAAGGCTGCCCCGACTCTTTCCGCCGCGCTCGTACAGCGAGAAGATCGCGCACAGAAAGCTCTTCGACCGGCGGCCATTTCTCACCGAGACGTCGGACAAGCACGCGATGCGTGCATACGCATCGCGAATCCTCGGCGAGGATCTCGCTCCGGAGCTTTACTTTCAGACGACCGATCCACATTCGATCCCATTCGACACACGCTGCTGGTGTTCAACGAAAAAGTGCGCATCGTGCAGATCGACATCGCTCGGTTCGGCGATCGCAGGCGCAACTTTTTCCATACGGACTGGGAGGAGTATCCGATACACGATTCCTGCGGACGCTTCGTGGGGAGGCTCGACCCGCCGACGCGGCTCGATGACCTCGTGCGCATCGCCGAAGCGCTCGCGCGCGGCACGGACTTCGTCCGCATCGATTGCCATCAGGTGGGCGGGCGAATATTTCTCGGAGAAATGACGCACGCGCCGGGAAGCGGACTGAGTCCGCTCTTTCCCGCGGTCTGGGACGACCGCTGGTGCGACATGTGGGAGATCACCACCGCTCGCCATCGAGACGCGCCGGCGGCGCCGCCCGGGAGCTACTTCGCGATTATCCGGCCGCGACTATCGGTCGACGGTCGCCTGCTCCACGGGGCGTGTCGTCTGCCGGCGGGTCGCGAGTGATTCAACCGTGATCGCCGAGGTCGGGCACTGCCCCACGAACTCGCCATCGGCCGGCGACCACTCGTGCTCTTCCCGCACTGCGAACGCCTTGTGCTCGGCATCCATCTCCATAAGGCGCGGCGCGAGCGCCATGCACACGCCGCAGCCGATGCACTTGTCGCGATCGACGGACAGCTTGATCCGCCGCCGCGGATAGATCAGATCTCTCCCGAGCGGACCGTCCTCGATATCGTCCAGCGCGGACAGCGTCCCCTCGTATCCCGCCTCGATCATCTCCTCGGCGTGCGAGAACGCGAACCACTCGCGATGTCCCACGCGCGGGCGGATGAGAAGCATCGGCGGCCCCATCCAGGTTGCGAGAGGGTTGAGCTGCAGCGCGTGCATCATCACCGACGCCGCGCGCATGTAGATCGCCGCAAAGCCTCGGCTCGTCACATCCTGCGCCCGCCCGAGGTCCGTGTTGCCAACGTCCACCGCGATCACGACGTCGACACCGAGCGATGCGATGGCCGTGGGCAGATTGTCGATGGTCCCGCCATCCACGCAGACGCGACCGCCAACTGTCGCCGGTGGAAAGAATCCGGGCAGTGCGCACGAGGCGTAGACGGCGTTTCGGATGGACACGTCCTCGAGTCCGGGGAGTCCCCACACGACGATCGCGGCACGCTCGAGATCGACCGTGTTGACGAGGAGCTCGTTGGCGAGTCCGCGAAAAGAGCCCTCGGGAACGACAGCGTCGACCAGGTCGCGCAGCGGTTGCTCGAGATAGAGCGAGGGCGCGCGCGATCGCTCGAGAAGCATTCCAGCACGATTGAGGCGGAAGAGATCGCGCTTGGAGACTGTGATCGCGCGCCGCTCCATTTCGTCGAGCGGAACGCCGGCCACTCGCGCCGCGGCGATCAGCGCGCCAATACTCGTGCCTGCGTACCTGCTCGGGACGATGCCACGCTCCTCGAGCGCGCGCATCACACCGATGTGCGCAAATCCCTTCAGCCCCCCGCCGCCGAGGACGAGGGCCGTACGCTGCGGAACGAGCCAGGACACCGTCACTCCTCCATCGCTGCGTGGTACTACTCAGCCCATACACCACAATGGGTGCATGGGCTGACCAGGGCGGTGGAGCAGACTGCGGTACTACGAGCCTAGTTCGTGTTCAGCTGGTAGCCGAGCCCGATACGCTCGTTGCGCGCGGACTGCCTGTTCCCCATACCGGTAGGACGACCAAGGTAGACGTAAAGTCCATAAAGCCCGACGACGGCGCCGCCGACCGCGATGACCGTTCCCGCGTTGCCGCCGATGATGAGCCCTGTG
>JBDTXL010000253.1:0-5324 GCA_040006195.1 Gemmatimonadota bacterium
CCCTCGACATCCACGACCTTGATGCGCGCACCGTGGTCGATCATGTACTGGAAGGCGTCTGTTAGGTAGTACTCGCCCTTGTTCGACGGCTGCGTCATCACGTGGGCGATCCCCTCGTACAGCAGCTTCCAGTTCTTGATGTAGTAGAGCCCGATGTTCGCGCGCTTCGAGATCGGCGTGCTGGGCTTCTCGACGATCTTCGTCATGAAGCCGTTCGCATCGGTGAGCACCACGCCGAAGCGCTGATAGTCCTCGACTTCCTTCACCCAGATGATGCCGTCGGCGTCAGTCGTGTGAACGAGCGAGAGATCCGCATCGAAGATCGTGTCGACGAAGATGATGAGCACCGGCTGATCCACGTACGGCCGCGCGAGATCCACCGCCGTCGCCGTGCCGTTCTGCACCGTCTGCTCGACGAACACCGCGGGAAAATCGTATTCCTTGCGCGCGTATTCCTCGACCTTCTCTTTCAGATGCCCCGTGATGTAGACGATCTGCTCGATTCCGCCGAGCGACTTGAGGTCGTCGAGGAGATACGAGATGACCGGCTTGCCGGCGACCTTGAGCATCGGCTTCGGCGTGAGATGCGTGTGCGGACGGAGACGCGTCCCCTTTCCCGCGAGTGGAATGATCACCTTCATGGCTTGCTCGTTCCTTCACGACCGTAGCGGTCCGTCAGCCGGACCACGTCGTCGAGCTCGGGGGTCGATGCCTCGAGAACATCGCAGTCCGTCACGGCTTCCATGTAATGAATGGTATGGGGAGTAATTCGAAACGCATCGCCGACTCCAAGGTGCATGTCCGTCATCGTCTCTCCGGTCTTGACCCAGTACTTGAGCTGCCCCGACAACAGATACACTGTTTCATCCTTCCGCTCGTGATACTGCACGGAGAGTGCGTGCCCGGCGTTGATGTGCAGGATCTTTCCGACGTAGCGGTCGGTCCGCGCCCAGATGATCTCGTGTCCCCACGGTTTGGGGACGCGTGTCACCTCGGTTGGTCCCGATTTCGGCGGTGGCGTGGTCATCGTGGGTGAAATCCGACAGTGAGTTGAGTACGACATCCGCTGACTGGTAGAGCGTAAGAGACTCTCACCACAGGTCAGCGAATGAAAAAGTCCAGCGAAGCTTCACGCGATCGTCGCCCGGCTTGCCACCGGCCGCGAGCTCGGGATCGCGAACGTACAACGGTACATCGAAGCGGAAGGTGAACGGCTTGTCCCACAGCTGGTCGCGCGCGAGAAGCCCGACGCCCGCATCGGCAAAGGTATGCTGTTCGCGCTCCCCGGCCTGCCGCGCGAGCGCCGCATCCGCGAAGCCGACCAGCTGCACCGACGGCAGCATGTTCCTTGGCTTCGCGCGCAACAACGTCGCCCCGAGCTCGCCGTTCAGCGCTCCCACCCTATCGACGATTGCCAGCGGCGAGTAGCCACGAAGGCCGGCCCCGCCGGGCACCAGGAAGTGTACGTCCTGTCGCGCGAACAGCGCGTCGCGCCCGCGTACGAAGTCGTTCGAGTACGTGTCGGTCGCATCGAGTGACGCGAGACCGATCGACCGCTGCAGCGGTGCGTCGCGGCTCGCCCCGGCGAAAAATCTCAACCTGTGCGACCATCCGTCGCCCGTGCCGAAGCTCCCCGCATGCGCGATCTCGACCTCGCCCCGCTCGAAGGCGTGCGTCGTGCCCCCGCCGATCTCACGGTCCAGCCCCGCAAATCCCTTCACCCGAGCGCGAATCGCCAGCGGCATTCTCGATCTCCACGTGAATTCCGCATTGGCATCGTAGACGTTCTCCGGCTGCCACCTCGCGTAGTCGACCCATCGATAGTCGTACGGGAGCGTCGCGTCGAATCCCAGCTTCAGATGCTGCTGCGGCCCATTCGCGAAGAGAAAGGGGCTCAGATTCCAGTCTTTCCTGAGCTCCACCTTCGTGACCCCGTCGAGCACCCACACGCCGGCGCTCACACCAACGAGCGGCCGATCCCGAAACGGCACCGTCGGATTCGAGAACGTGAGCCATCCCATCACATGCTCGACCCCATTCGCTCCACTCGGCACACGCGACGACACCGCGATCCCGAGCTCGCGCTTGTCCCACGCCGCATCGACAAGGGATGCGTAGTTCGAGCGAAAGCGCACGCCTCCGGTGAGGCCGCCGGGCCCCGTGTACCACGCCTCGGGTCCGATCGCCACGAGCTGCCGGTCGCGGTCGCTCTGCGCGAGAAAGGGCCAGTCCGGTACGTACATTGTCGCGCGCCCATCGAGCACGCCGCGAGACACGTTGTTGCGCCGGTCCCAATCCTCGGTGGAATGCAGCGGGTCGACGCGAACATCCGTCGGCTTCTCCGTGGTGTGTATCTCCACCCACTGCTCATCGCGCGCGGCGTCCGCGCGCACGATCACCCATGCGCTGTCCGTGCGGGCGCCAACGGGCATCGCGTGGCGATACTCGCCGCGCCTCGTGAGCTTCGCGCGCGTGAGCCATCCGCCGCCATCGCGTGTGCTCTCGACACCCGCGAGCGCATAGTCCACGAGCCCCGTGCGATGCACCCACTGCGCGAAGAACCAGCCGAGATCGAGCCCGGACACGCGCTCCGCGCTCGCGCGCATCGCGAGCTCGTCGACGTGCCTGAACTTCCAGCGCGCAAAGTAGTCGTGCAGAAACGCGGTGAACACGCTGTCGCCGAGCATGTCGCGGAGCATCCCGTACATCATGTCGCCGCGCGAGTACACGGCCGCCTGATAGAGGGTGAACTCGTTGAACTTGCCCGCCGGCGACTCCGGCGCCTCCGCGCGGCCGAGCAGATCCATGTTCAGCAGCTGCATCTTTCCGCGATCGGCGGCGCGCATCACGTGCGCGTGCGCGCAATATCCGGTCGCAGGCGCAGGCCCCGCCTGCTTCGCGCCCTCCGCCACATCCTGCGGCGTCGACCCGATGCGCCACTCGCTCTGGTAGCTGGTGAGCCCCTCATCGAGCCATCCCTCGCGCCACTCGTTGTTGGCGAGCATCCCGTAGCTGTAGATGTGCCCCACCTCGTGCGACACCGTCCCTTCGCTGAATCGTTCGCCGTACATCACGAGCATCGGAAATTCCGTCGCGCCTGGATCGAGCCTGATGAGCCCGAGCAGCGACGGATACGCGTAGGGTCCGTAGATTTTCTCGAGAAACTCGAGCGAGTGCTCGTTCCACTTCACGAACGTCCCCTTGCCGACGCGCCCGAGTTGAGCCGGCGTGATGAGCACGTGAATGGGGATCGCCCCGCGATACAGCCCGCCCTCGTACTTGAAGTCGGGATCCGTCGCCCAGCCGAAGTGATGCACATTCCGCGCGACGAATCGCACGGCCTTCATTCCCGCTGCGACTTTCGGCAGCGTCGTATCCAACGCGCCGTAGGCATCGCGCGCGAGATGTATCTCGCCCCACACCTTCGCCTTCTCCCACCCGGGGTCGCCGGCGACCGGCACTCCGGTCGCACCCACCACCTGATCGTTCGCGAGAATCAGCGTGACGTCGAACGTTCCGAACTCACCGTACATCTCGCCATTGGGAATGAAGGGCTGCGCCTCCCATCCACCCCGATCGTACACCGCGACCTTCGGATACCACTGCGAGAAGTCGTACTTCCTCCCCTTCCTCCCCTGCCGCCGGTAAATGGTCGCCGATGGGCGCGCATCCCACGCGAACGTCACGATGGCCGAGTCGCCGGGCACCAGCGCCGTCGCGAGCTCGAAGCGCGCGATCGTGCTGTCCGGGGCGAACGGATACGTCACGGCCACCGCGGCCCCATTCACCGTCGGTGCCGTCGTGAAGCGCTCGTATCCATAGTTCGGATTCTTCAGCGCCTGAAAGCGCACGCGCCCCTCGCGCTCGTCCGCCGCGCTCCAGCGCGATCCCGGGCGAAACGCGTTGAGCAGCTGCTGCACGCGCATCTCGCGTAGCGTGTCCGGCGAATGGTTCACGTAGGTGAGCGTCGCCTTCCCGTGCAGCAGCTGCGCCGCCTCGTCCAGCTCCGCCGTGATCCTGTAATCCGCGCGCTGTTGCCAATACCCAACCGTATCCCCGCTCGGCGGCGACACGGTCTGCGTCACACCTTGCTGGAGGGCGAGCATCAGCGGAAGGAGCGCGATCATATCATGGGATGAAAACACGAGCGCGGCGCCCGTGAAAGGGCGCCGCGCTGTCAATCGCGATCTTTGTGGCGAGAGCGATCAGCTCGCGCGGCCCAGCATCTGCCCGCGAAGATTTTCGAGACGGCGCACGAGCGATCCATCCATCACGTTGTCGCCCACACGTGCGATGATGCCACCGAGGATTTCCGGCTTCACGACGAAGTGCGGTACGACGCGCTTGCCCGTGATCGTGCCGAGCTGCTTCTCGACGCTCGCTCGCATCGCATCCGTGGGCTCGCTCGCGACCGTGACGCGCGCGTTCACGCGCCCCTGAATCTCGTCGACCAGGAGCGTATACTCACTCGCGATCTGCGGGATGAGGTGCTGGCGGCGGTTCGCGATCACCGCACCGAGGAAGCGCACGAAGAGCCTCGGAAGGCGGTCCTGGAACGCCTTGGTGATGATCTCGACCTTCCCCTTCACGCTCACCTTCGGCGAGGCGAGGAAGTTCGCGACGCGCGAATCGCCGACGATCGAATCGGAGATCTCGGTAAGCGTCGCTCCCCACCCATCGAGATCGCCCGCGCGCTGCGCCAGCGAGACCAGCGTCTCGGCATAGTTCTTCGCGATCGTCGGCTCGCGCATTACTTGGCAGCTCCGGCAGGTGCGATCGACGCGAGGAAATGCTCGACCACGGCGCGGTTAGTCTCGACGTCGAGGTTGCGCTCGATCACCTTGCCGGCGGCGCGAACCGCGAGCTCAACCGTCTGCTTGCGCAGCTCGACCATGGCCTTCTCCTTCTCCTGCTCGATCTCGGTGCGTGCGCGCTCGAGGAGCGCCTGCTGCTCCTTGTGCGCCTGCTCGACGATGTCCGCACGAACCTTCTCGGCCGTCGCACGCGCATCGGTCATGATCTTCTGAACCTCATCGCGCGTGGCGGCGAGATTCTTCTGATGCTCGGCGAGGAGCGCGGCAGCCTCTTCGCGATCTTTCTTCGCCGCGGCGATGGCGTCGGACAGCGTCTTCTCGCGCGCCTCTACAGCCTCGAGGATCTTCGGATACGCGAACTTCGCGAGCACGAAGAGGACGGCAACGAAAATCACGAGCGTCCAGAGCATCAGCCCGCCGCTCGGCGTCAGCAGATCGCTCCTCGGTGCTTCCGCTTCCTGCGCGGCGAGTGGAAGCGCGGAGACGATCGAGGCGGAGAAAACAGTCAGA
>JBDTXL010000254.1:0-2660 GCA_040006195.1 Gemmatimonadota bacterium
GACCTTCTCGGCGTAGCGCGTGAGAAAGTCGGCTTCCTCGAGTGCCGCATCGCCGCCGCCCACCACCGCGATCGTGTGGCCGTTGAAGAACGCACCATCGCAGATCGCGCAGTACGACACGCCCTTCCCCGCGTACAACTCCTCGCCGGGAACGCCGAGCTTGATCGGCGTTCCGCCCGCGGTGAGGATGACGGTGGGAGAGCGATACACATCGCCGTCATCGGTGGTCGTCGTGAAGATTCCATCCTCGCCACGCTCCACGCGCTCGACGACGACGAAGGTTCTGAGTTCGGCTCCGAACTTCGCAGCATGGCTCGCGAACTTCTCGGCGAGCTCCCGACCGAAGATGGACTCGAAGCCGGGATAGTCCTCGACGAGCTCCGTATTGAGGATCTCTCCTCCGGGCTCGCCGAGGCGCTCGAGCATCACGGCCTTGAGCATCGAGCGGCCGGCGTACAGCCCGGCCGTGAGCCCAGCGGGGCCCGCTCCGATGATCACCACGTCGTACTCGTACGTCTGTCCCACGATAGCCCCTTTCGCCAAAAGTCTGCCGATTCTACGCGCCCACCGCGAGCACGCTGAGCGCACCGTGGCAATGCGATACCGTTCCGACGAGCACCTCTACAGCACCCGCTTCCGCCGCCCTCTGCACGAGCGCATCGCCTGCCACCACGGCGCTCGTGTCGAACATTCCCACACCGTACGCACGGTGCTGACAATGAAAGATGACGGGACCCGCAAGGTTCCGCCCGTTCCGGCGCGCCTCCTCGGTGGCTGCCACGACGGCGGGAGGCATGCTCCAGCTGCGCGCCCCGCGCGTCGCCGGACAGAGTGCCGGTTCGATGCAATTCACCGGGCAGATCCACTCGGCGAAGCTCACATACTGCGTCCCGTCATCGCCACGGCGCTGCCACGGAATACCGGATGGGGCCTCGAGCGCACACGATTCGACGGCGCGCGCGGGCCAGCGCTCACGCGCGCGCCGCGCGAGCCATTCGTACATGAGATGCGGCATGAGCGGTGACGGCACGATGGCGTCGGGGGCACTCGCTCCGGCGCCCGGGGCGCGAGCGGCAGCGGCGCCGAGATAGTCGTCGAAGAACGGCGCCCATTCGGCGATGCTCAGCTCGACAGTGAATGGCTCGTTGTGGTCGATTTCCGAGGACACCCGGCAGCTGGCGTCCCGATCGACGACCACGATTCGCTCTGCCGTGAGCGCGCCGGCGCGCGCCGCCCGGCCCAGCTGCCGCAAATAGTAAGAGCCGTAGCAGCCACCGCCGACGATGACGATGGTGCCGTAGTGCTGAGCGGGAGCGAGCGGCAGCATCGCTGCGCTCAGCGCAGGTGCCGGCCGCCGTCGACGACCACTGCATCGCCGGTGACATAGTCGGACTCGAGCAGATAGACCACGGCATGCGCGACATCTTCGGGAGCGCCGAGCCTCGCGAGTGGAGTCGTGCGGATCAGCTTCTCCGCATCTTCCTTCGTCCAGTGCTCAGGCAACAGCACCGCACCGGGGACCACGGCATTCACACGAATCGCCGGCGCGAGCGTCCGCGCGAGCGCGCGCGTCATCTGCATCACGCCCGCTTTCGAGATCCCGTGCGGGATGTACTCCGGCCACGTCTCCAAAGCTGCGAGGTCGGCGATGTTCACGATCGCGCCACCCTTCGCCATGTGCCTCGCGGCAGCCTGCGAGCAGAAAAACGGCGACCGCAGGTTGAGCGACATGATGTCATCCCACTCCTCCGGCGTCACGGAGTCGAACGGCGTGCGCTTCATCTCCGCGGCCGAGTTCACGAGCACGTCGAGCGAGCCGCCTCGCGCGGCGACATCGTCGACGAGCTTCGTGATCGCGGCGGGATCGCGCAGGTCCGCGGACATCGCCCACGCGTCCGTTGCGCCGGAGGCGAGCGCGAGGCGCACACTCTCGTTGGCTTCCCGCGACGAGGAGTTGTAATGCACGGCGACACGCATCTTCTCCGCCGCAAGAGCGAGCGCGATCGCGCGCCCCACTCGCCGGCCCGCGCCGGTGACCAGCGCGACTCGTCCGGCGAGCTCCACGCTACTTCTCGAAGGCAGCGATCACTTCGGCCGGCGGCGGAGCGCCGCGCACGGCGAAGCAAATCGTGCCGTCGCGGCCGACGCCGAGCACGGAGCGCTGAATGCTGGTCCCGTTTTCCTTGAGCGCGCCGAATGCACCGGCGATCGCGCGATCAGCGTCGACGAGTAGTGGAAAGTTGAAGTCGAATTTCCGAGCGTACTTCGCGTGGCTCTCCATGCCTGCGGGATTGACGCCGAAGGGCTGGATCCCGGCAGCGCGGAAGTCCGCGAGATCGTCGCGCACTGCGGAGAGCTGACGGTTGCACCCCGGCGTGTCGTCGCCGGGATAGAAGAAGAGCGCGACCGATCCATTCTGCAGAAGCTCGGTCAAGTTCACTGTCGACCCATCGCTAGATTTCGCCGAGAAATGGGGGGACGTGCTGCCGAGCGCCGGAAGTTCGCTACTCACGTGAGCTGCTCCGCGCGCTGACGCACACGCTCGTCCTGCCGCGCGAGCCAGTCAATGCTCACCTTCATGCTGCCGAGTGCGCGATAACCCTCGGGCGCGCCATGCCAGTCGGAGCCGCCGCTCGGCACGAGTCCGAGCTCGTCGGTCA
>JBDTXL010000255.1:0-6454 GCA_040006195.1 Gemmatimonadota bacterium
ACGTACGAGCCGGCCGGTGCGCCCTCGTGCGTATGAGCGTTGAGCGGTGTCACCACTTCCTCGCCAAGCGCAAAGGTGATCGTGCCTCCGTTGGGCATCGCATCACGCGCATTCACCGCGAGGTTCACCAACACCTGCTCGAGCTGCGAGCGGTCGGCTTCGATGTCGGGAACCGGTCGCTCGATGTCATCGACGAGCGATATCTCCGGTCCGAGCAGCGTGCGAATCATCGGCCCGATTCCGGTGATGATCGTGAGCAGATTGATGCGCATTGGCAGCTGCACCTGCTGCCTGCTGAACGCCAGCAGCTGCCGCGTCAGCTCCGCGGCGCGATCGGCCGCGTCTCAGATCACCTGCATGTCCTCGCGCAGCGGCGCGGCGTCTTCGAGCTCGCTGAGCGCGAGCTGAACGTATGCCTTGATGACGGTGAGGAGGTTGTTGAAGTCGTGCGCCATGCCTCCGGCGAGCTGGCCGACGGCCTCCATCCTCCGCGCTTGGCGGAACTGCGCCTCGAGCTTCTTCTGCTCGGAGATGTCGAGCATGCACGAGTGTATTTCGGTGAGCTCACCCTTTTCGAATCGTGCGATTGCCGTGACCATCACGACGATGTCTGCGCCATCGACCCTCTTCGTATGCACTTCGGCCGGCCCGAAGCGACCACGCTTTTTGAGCGCATCGATCATTTCCTCGCGCTGGGCGATGTCGCGCCAGAGCGCATGCGCCTGGGGCGTCAGCGCGTGCTCCATCGAGGTGAACCCGAACGCCGACATGAACGCGCGGTTGCAGGCGAAAACGCGTCCGGCCGGAGAGGTGACGAGATTGCAGGTGAGTCCTTCCTCGAAGACGAAGCGATAGCGACGCTCACTCTCGAGCAACGCGTCGTCGGAGCGCCTCCTCGCCGACACATCCTTGAAGAACACGGTCAGCCCCTCCGCACTCGGCTCCGCCGACGCCTCGTACCAGCAATCCGACGCTGAGAGATAGCCTTCGAAGCTCGACTCTGCGGGCGCGGACATCGCATGGCGCAGCTGCAGCTCGAGCTCGGTTCCGCTGAGGTGTGAGCACGAGGCCCACAGGTCGAGTCCAACGAGAGTGGAGCAATGGGACAAGAGCACGACCTTGGCCTTGTCGTTGCCGAAAGTAATTTCCCAATCCCTATTGATCGTGAAGAGCGCGTATGGCACCTGCTCGAGCATCGTCTGCATCGCGGTGCGTGCGCGCTCCGTGTCCTTCAGTGCGATGCGGAGCGCAATCTCGGTCTCGGCGGCGATCGCAATCGTCGTGAGGGCTGCGATCTCCGCCTTGGTCCACGCGCGTGGAACCTTGTCGGCGACGTAGACACTGCCTATGGCATGGCCGTCCTTCGTCTGCAGCGGCACTACCGCGTAGGAGACGACGACCCACTCCGGGATGATCGGATTGCCCTTCGCCAGCGGATGCATGCGAGCATCCTCGATCGCGAGCGGCCCTTTCGCCAACACCGCCATCTCAGCGAGCGATACCGCGCGCGGAGTCTCGCGACGCTTGCTCCACTCGGCGGGCAGGCCGATAGCACTCTTGAAGAATTCGCGATCCGCATCGACAAGGGCCACGACCGCGACAGGAACGCGGAGTAGCTCGGCAGCAAGCTGAGTCAGTCGGTCGAATACCTCTTCCGGCGGAGTATCGAGAAGCTCAGCACGCCGCAACGCGGCCAGTCGCTCTCGCTCATCGACTGGCGGACTTCCTGAACCGGGCATGAGACCCCGTGACTGCAGAGCAGCTCATCGCCGGCAGTCGTCGGCCGACTATTTCAATGTATGGAGTCAACATCAAATCAACGGACGATTAGGCCGTTGTAATGTCGAGGTCGTCTAATAGCTGGGCGGGCGGCTCTGGCCGCGGCGGCCGGTATTGCGCTGACTCCCCGTGAGATTGTGCTCGGTGGTCGTGCCTCCACGATCGCCGCGCTCGGCAGTGCTGCGTGCAGACTCTTCGAGCGACGCAAGCTTCGTCTGCTGCTCGGGCGACAACAGCTGCGTCATCTGGTTGCGCGAGAGGCGGATGTTCTCGTGCACCTGCGCGCGCGCTTCGCCGAGTGAGTGGCGGCGGGCAACGATCTCGGCGATTTCCTCAGGGGTGGGGGGAGGAGGAATCGGCGTCGGCGCGCTCGAGGAGCCGGGCTGCGGCAACTGCACGCGCGGGGGCTTGAGCGTGTCGATGGAGATGAAGAGCGGCGCGTTGCTCGCGCGCAGCTTCGAGTTGATGGTCTCGATCTGCGCACGCTGCTCATCGGTGAGCTTGAGATCGGACGCATGTGAGAGCGCGAGCGGGAAGATCTGCTCGGGTTCCCAGAGCACGGGATCGATCGTGGGCCGAACGGGAGCCGAGGGATCGGCGCTGCCGCGCCGTCCGCCCTGTGCAGTGAGCGCCGTCGTGGCTCCGGCGAAGGTCATAAAAAGCGCGATCAGGGCACGCGCACACGTTCTGTATGGCGAGCCGTTACGCGATATCGTAGTCGGTGAGATGCTCACGTGCCTGCCTCGCGAGGTGAATATGCGTCGCCCTGCGTGGTACGACCGCATAGCTTGCGAACGAATTGTAGCGCTCGCCCGTTCAATCTGCCGTGGCCGTCCTTCGCACGGTAGGCACATGATACACGCGCTGCCGTCTTTCGTTGTTTCCGCTGCCACGTAATCTCCTTTAACGGCCCATACCGACCATGATCAGCTTTTTCGCCGACAGAGAAAAGAACGTCGATCGCGCTGCCCTGGTGCTGCGGCTCGTGCTCGCCGCCGGCTTCATCGGGCACGGCTATCAGAAGGTATTCGGAATGGGGCTGTCGAACATGGGTGGGATGTTCGCCCACATGGGCGTACCGCTGCCCGGGCTCGCCGGTCCCCTGATCGCGGTGCTCGAGCTCACCGCCGGCTTTGCATTCCTGTTCGGCATCTTCACGCGCGTCTTCGGCTTCCTCATCGCCTGCGACATGCTCGGCGCGATGATCTTCGTTCACGCCGCTGGTGGCTTCTTCGCGCCAAAGGGAGTCGAGCTGGTGCTCGGCAACTTTGCCATGGCCACCGCGCTCTTCTTCCTCGGTGCGGGCTCGTACTCGGTTGACGCGCTGCTCGGGCGACGCGGCGCTCCCGCACCATGAATATCGCGTTGGTCGATGTGCTCGGGAGGCACACGCATCTGAGCGCACCGATGACCGTCGCGCATTGATGGCTCAAAGAAGCGAGTTCGCATACACCGAGGCACCCGCCGGCCATCGGCTTCACGCGAACGCGGTGCTCGGCGCGGTGCATCTGCAGGTGGCCAATCTGGCGCGATCCGTTTCCTATTATGGAGATGTGATCGGACTGCGACAGCTCTCGACGAGCCCTGCGCAGGCGGTGCTGGCCGCGCACGGTGACGACACTCCGATCGTCGTGCTGCACCATCTCGAGGGTGCCGCTCCGGTGCCGGCGACTGGACGACTCGGGCTCTACCACTTCGCGATCCTCCTTCCCGCTCGCTCGGCACTCGGACGCTTCATCGCGCATCTGTCGGCGATCGGGGCATACGCCGGGATGTCCGATCATCTCGTGAGCGAGGCCGTGTATCTCACCGATCCCGACGGCCTGGGCATCGAGATATATGCCGACCGACCACGCGAGTCATGGCGCGTCGCGAATCGCGCGCTCGAAATGGCGACGCTCACGCTCGACGCTGCGGCACTCGTGCGCGCGAGCAGTGGCGTGAAGTGGGCCGGGATGCCGGCGGGGGCGCGAATTGGGCACGTGCATTTATTCGTGAGCGATCTCGAGTCGGCCGCTCGCTTCTATCACGAGGGACTCGGCCTCGACAAGGTGCTGCTCGATTTCCCGGGCGCACTGTTCATGTCGGCCGGCGGCTATCACCATCATCTCGGCACGAACACCTGGGCGGCGGGCGCACCGCACGCGGCCGCGAGCGATGCTCGAATGCTGGAGTGGAGCGTGATCCTCCCGACGGACGCGGACGTGGAGCAGACGTCGCGCGCACTCGAACTCGCGGGCGCAAAGGTCTCGCGCGAGGGTGGCGACCTGGTGGCCGAGGATCCGTGGGGAACAAAAGTTCGAGTTACCGCGAAAACACCGCGCAAAGACAAAGAAGTCACCGCGAACAGCTCGCGGTGACTCCTTCCAATGTCGCTGATCGACGTCGACGGCTCGGTCGACAGCTATGGGTGCGTCGCGCCGACGAGAACCGGCTGCTCGCGATAAAGCGCCGGAAAGAGCTTCTTCAGATTCGCCACCTTCGGCGCATCGTTGATCGCGATGTAACCGTTATCAGGGTGCAGCGTCTCGTAGTCCTGGTGATACCCCTCGGCATTGTAGAAGTCCTGAGCCGGCTTCACCTCGGTCACGATCTTGTTCTGATACGTCTTCGCCTTTTCGAGTTGGGAGATGTAGGCAGTGGCCGTCGCCTTCTGCGCATCGTCCGTGTACCAGAGCACCGAGCGATACTGCGTTCCGTGATCGGGGCCCTGATAGTTGAGCTGCGTGGGATCCGCCGCAACCGAGAAAAACGCGCGAAGCAGATCGGCGTACGATACCTTCGAAGGATCGAACGTCACGCGCACAGACTCGGCGTGCCCGGTCGTACCGGTGCTCACCTGCTCATAGCTGGGGTTCTTCAGCTTGCCGCCCGTGTAGCCGGACACCGCACTGTGAACACCATTCATATGCTGGAAAACCGCCTGCACTCCCCAGAAGCAGCCGCCCGAGAAGATCGCCACCTCTTCACCTGCCGCCGCCGCGAGCCCGCGGCCGACCTCGGCGCCAGGGGCAAGAACGGCCGCGCTTGCGCCGCGACCGCCAAATACCACGACCGCAGCGACCGCAACACCACAAACCGCCAGGCCGCGCACTATAGACCGAATCATGAGAGCTCCCGTGTGACGAGCGTATACTCCATTAACTCTCATTTATACGCCAAAGTTTCCAATTTGGATCTCTATTCTGGGGTTCAATTCAGACCTCTGGCGGCTACTGAACGGGAAGCTTTCCCTTCGACGTCGCGAAGTCCCCAGCCCGCACGATGGTGAAGCTCCCCGGCACGAGATATTTGCGGATTGCCGCATTTGCCTGATCGATCGTGACCGCCCGTACCTGCTGCTCGAGCTTCGCATCGTATTGGAAGGTGCGATCATATTCCCGGCGCAACGCGATCTGGGACGCGAGCTCATCGTCGTTCGAGCGCTCCTGCGCGTACTCCTGCAGCCACCCGGCCTTGGCCTTCGACAGCTCCTCAGCGGTCACTCCATTCTTGCGCGCGCGGGCGATTTCCTCATTGAAGGCCTGCACGAGGCGACTCGCATTCTCCGGGGCGTAGATCGCGTACGTCTCCCACTGGCCGCTGCTGTCCGCCGAATTGTTCGACATGAATGACCCGACGCCGTAGCTGATCCCCTCCTTTTGTCGAATGCGCGTCGCGAGTCGCGAGTCGAGCGAGCCTCCGCCAACGATGTAGTCGCCCATGAGCAGTGCGGCGTAGTCCGACGCATCATCGCGAACCGGCACGTTCAGCCCTGCGAAGAAGAGCGCATTCGCCTTGTCGGGCGTCTCGATCACCGTCGTGGACGAATCGATCGACGCATACGGCTCCGGGATGCGCGCAAACTTCTCGTTCGAGCTCCAATCACCGAACGCCTTCTGCACCGCCGCGCGCACAACGGTCGAATCGAAATCGCCGACGAGCACGAAATCCGCGGCGGCCGCTCCGTAAAAGCGCCGATGAAAGTCGCGCGCGTCAGCCAGAGTCGTCGACGTCGCCGACTTGATCTGCTCGTCGATCGTCGGCATGTAAAGCGGATGCTCCGGAGAGTGCGGATTCATCTTCCTGTTGAAAGCATTCGACGCGAGCGCCTGAGGGTCGGATCGGTCCTGCTCGAGCGCCGCGATGCGTTGCTGCCTGAGCTGCTCGAACTCCGCGCTGTCGAAGCGCGGCATGCGCGCCATATCTGCAACGAGCGCGAGCACCGCGGGAACGCTGCTTCTCACCGTCTCGAAGGTGAATGTCGTCTTCGCAAGGCCACCACGAACGTTCACCGCCGCGCGGAGCACGTCGAGGCTGTCCTGCAGCTGTTGGCGTGTGAGCGTCTTCGTGCCGCGATCGAGCATCCCCGCCGCGAAGGAGCGTGGGCCGCGAAGGCCGACGAGCGACTTCTCGGATCCGAAGCGAAGCACGAGCCTTCCCTTCACCGCCCGCCCGCGCGTCTTCTTTTCGAGCAGGCTCACGCGCATTCCATTCGCGAGCCGCGACACGCTCGTGCGCGCGTCGATGTTCGAAGGCGCCGCATCGAACGTCTCGCCGACGCCGAGTGCGCTGTCACCCTTGTAGTCGCGCACGACTGCGGCGATATCGACGCCAGCAGGGATCTCGGAACGATCCGGCTTGGGCGTCGGATAGAAGAGTCCGACCGTGACGTTCGATGGTTTGAGGTACGTTG
>JBDTXL010000256.1:0-4036 GCA_040006195.1 Gemmatimonadota bacterium
AGGCAGCCGTCCCGGATGATCGAAGCGCAGGCGAAACGCGCCGCCGATCACGTCCGCCTCCCGCAGCGCCCCCTCGATGGCCCCCGCCGCTCCCATGGGAAGCATGGTGTCGGCATGCAGGAAGAGCAGCACCTCCCCCGTGGCGATCGCAGCCGCACGATTGAGCGCGGCGCCGCGAGTCATCTTCAGAGCAAGCACGGTGGCGAATGGTCGCGCAAATTCCGCCGTGCGGTCCGCGCTGCACCCATCGGCCACGATGAGCTCGCAGGGAGCCAGCACAGCGACGACACGGCGCAGCGTCTCCGCGATCATCGCTTCTTCATTGAACGTGGGCACGATGACCGACAGCTTCACGGAGCACCCGGGCAGCGAGATTGACGCGAGCTGCGACGCGCTGGATATTCGGACACCGGTTACGTCCGACATCGAATCATCGTGCGTCGGCAGGAGATTGCTTATGAATTTGGAGATCGCTGCGAGCGCCGCAAGTGCGATTGCGCGAAGTGTGTTGGCACCTGCTGCCGCCGACAATGATAAGCAGGGTCGGTTTTCGACCGAAGCCATCCAGGAGCTCGGCAACGCCGGACTGCTCGGCCTGATGCTCCCCGCCGACGTCGGCGGATCGTCGCTCGGGCCGCGCGCGTTGGCCGACGTGATCGCCGCCCTCGCGGAGGTGGATGCATCGGTCGCGATGGTGTTCCTCATGCACACGCTGGCGTCGGTGACCACCGCCGCCGCGCCGCGAACGGCGGCGATCCAGGAGGTGTTGAAGGCGATGGCGAGCGGCCGCCACCTGTCGACGCTCGCGTTCAGCGAAGCGGGATCGCGCAGCCACTTCTGGGCACCGGTTTCGCGCGCCGAGAGCTTGAACGGCGATGGCGCTCGTCTCTCGGCGCGCAAGTCGTTCGTGACGAGCGCCGGCCACGCCCAGAGTTACGTCGCCACGGCGCTGTCGCCGAACGGTGCGAGCGCCACCGATTCGACACTCTATCTCGTGCTGGCGGGATCCGCGGGGTTGACGGTGGCCGGCGCGTGGGATGGTCTCGGCTTGCGCGCCAATGCGTCGTCGCCGATGCTCCTCGAGGACTGCATCGTGCCAGCGGACATGCGTCTCACCGAGGAAGGCGGCGGCTTCCCGGCGCTGCTCAACGTCGTCTTGCCGCTGTTCAATCTCGGACAGGCCGCTGTATCGCTCGGTCTCTGCCGAGCGGCTACGGCGGCGACAATCGCCCACCTCAAGAACGCGAAGTTCGAGCATCTAGGCTCGGCGTCGCTCGGCGAGGCGCTCCCTAATCTCCGCGCGCAGCTCGCAACAATGCAGATCGAGACCGACGGTTTGCGCGCCCGCATCGACGACACTGTCGGTCACCTCGAACATCCGAGTGATTTGACGATGCTCCGAGTGCTCGAGGTGAAGGCGGCCGCCGGCGAGACCGCGATCGTGGTGACGTCGCTCGCGATGCGCACGTGCGGCGGCGCGGCGTTCTCGCGTCATACCGGCATCGAACGATATTTCCGGGACGCGCACGCAGGCGCCGTCATGGCGCCGACCAACGATGTATTGCGAGAATTCATCGGCAAGGCGCTACTCGGCCTGCCGCTATTCTAAGCATCGTGGGAGAGGAGCTGAGCGTGACCCTTCGAACAATCTGGCTAGGCGCCGTGGCGTATGACGCGAAGGTAGTTCCCATCTGGGAAGGCATGCGCCGCTATTTTCGCGATGAGGCACATCTCGACGTCGAAGTCATACTCTTTCAGACGTACGAGGCTCAAGTGCAGGCGCTGCTCGCCGCGCCCGGCTACGCCGGTCCGCGCATCGACATTGCGTGGAACACCAATCTGGCATTTGTGCAGGCGCGCGAATGGAGCGCGAATGCGTGCCGCCCCCTCGCCATGCGTGACACCGATCTGGGGTGGAGCACGCTGATCATCGCGCCGGCGGGCGGCGCTGTGGCGTCGCTCGACGACCTCCGTGGGCGAACGCTCGCGCTGGGAAGCCGCGACAGCGGCCACGCCGCTATTCTGCCGGTCCACTTCCTCGCACGGGAGAACATGGCCGAGGGGCGCGACTACCGCACGCTGCGGATCAATACCGACGTCGGCAAACATGGCGACACCGGCACCAGCGAGGTCGATGTGCTCAAGGCCGTGCTCGACGGGCGAGCAGACGCAGGCGCCGTCGGCAGCCCGTTCTGGGCGGGCGTGCAAGACCAGCACGTCGTTCCCGTGGGCGCGCTATCCGTCGTGTGGTCGTCGCCGCGATATTCCCACTGCATGTTCACCGCTCGAGTGGGGCTGGAGCCGGAGATCGAGCGACGATTTACCGAGGCACTGCTGCAAATGAGCTTCGACAATCCCGTGCATCGGCCAACTCTCGAGGCTGAGGGGCTGCGCAAATGGATTTCCGCAGAGCTAGATGGATACGGAGCGCTCGAGGAGGCGTGCCGCGAACAGGGCTTCTTCGGGAATCCGGCGGCGCGGCCGGCTTAAGCGCAGTGAAACACGGAGGCGAGGCGATCACCGTGCGCGCGCTCGCGCGCCAAATGCTCCCGAACCGCTTCGAACGCGTCGGCCAACGGAAAGACCTCGCGCGTGACGAGCATGTCGGCGTCGTCGGCGCCGACCGGATGCCAGTAGACGCCGTCGGCGGTGATCGTGATCTCCGGAACCAGATCGGCGCGTGACAGCGCGACGCCGCTCTCCGCCGCGCCTCGCAGCGCAACACGCCGGATGACGCGATCCTCCGCCGCGATCTCTCTGGCATCGAGAAACGCGGCGAACCGCTCCTCGTCCGCGTCCGTCGCCACCGTCGCCGCCAGACGCACGCGAAAGCCCTCGGCCCGCGCCACATCGATTCCGTCGAGCGCACGCCGCCAGGCGCCGTCGCCGCGATGCGCATCGTGCAGAGCGGGATCGGGACTATCGAGGCTGATCTGAAGGGTCACGCCGGAGCGCGGCAACCGTTTGAGAGCGGCGAGTCGCGGCCCTCGAAAGAGCATGCCGTTCGTGAGCAGAGTTACCGGCGCTGCTTCGACGAGCGCGATGACGATGTCGTCTATATCCTCCAGCAGAAACGGCTCTCCGCCCGTGACGAAGAGCTCGCGCACGCCGAGCGGCGGCGCCTCCAGCGCGATACGGCGAACGCGATCGAGGCCGAGCACGCGCGGTGACGCCGTCGGCGACGAACGCACGCAGCAGTAGTCGCAATGGAGGTTGCAGTGAAAGTTGACGTAGATCCACAGGCGTTCGCCGAGCGGCCGCGCGTGGCCATCGTGGCTGGCCGCGGCACCGTGCCGGATCACCCAGCGTGTGCCGTCGTCGCCGGTGGTTCGTGCGACAATCGAGTGTCCGGTGAGGCGCGACCAGGCGTCGAGATCGGATTCGATGACGGAGGCATTGTGACCAGTGAGCGCAATCAGCTCGCCGGTCGTCGTTCGTTTCAGGGCCGACAGGAGATCGAGCAGCAATCCCGATTCGAAGGTGCGATCGGCGGTCTTCAACTCGACGCGCGCGGCTAGCGGTGCGGATGCCATGGGTCGTGAAACTCTCGATGTTGAAGTTCCGCAAATCTCTAGCTGAGGCGACGATCTGACGCACTTTGATCACGACCGTGTGCTGGCGATCATGGCGAAAGCTCCGCGCGCCGGTCACGTGAAGACACGCCTCGCTTCGGAGTGCACGTACGCGCAGGTCGTCGAACTGTACCGGGCGCTCATCGAAGATACCATCGCGCTGGCTCGCGCCGTTGGCGTCAGCGTGGCGGTCGTGTGTCCGGCTGGCGATGCGGAGGAAATCAGGGCGTGGCTGCCGTCGGACGTTCGCGTGGTGGAGCAGTGGGGGAAGGGACTCGCCGATGGACTGGCGTCAGCGTTCGAGCTACTTTGCGAGCCGGCGCGCCGCGTGATTGCCATCAATGGAGACAGTCCGCACCTGCCGCCGGCGGTGCTGGTGGGTGCGTTTGAGTCGCTCACGGATCATGACCTGGTGTTCGGGCCGAGTGAGGACGGCGGCTTTTACTTGGTGGGGGGGAGTCGGG
>JBDTXL010000257.1:0-7225 GCA_040006195.1 Gemmatimonadota bacterium
GCGACATCGAGATCGAGCACGAATTCGCGAGCTTCGTGAACGACAGCAGCTTCTCGTGTCTGGTTGGGAAGGGATTGGTCCATCAGCAGGGGCACGTCGTATGCGCATACCCGCCGCTTGGTACCCGCGCGGCGGCAGCCGAGCTGGCGAGTGATCTTTCCGAGTTCGGAGTGAATGCGAGTGAGCATGAGGGTCTCCGCGCGTTTATCGCCGTCTTCCCCGAGCGCGCGCCACGCACCGAGCTCGCGTTCGAGTCACGGCTCTGGTCGCAGCTCGAGCGGTTGCACGAGCTCGACGCGCCCGACGCCGGCTGGGACCCGTCGGTTAGCGACGAGGGCGACGATGCGATGTTCTCATACAGCTTCGACGGCCGCTCCTACTTCATCGTCGGGCTTCATGCCAACAGCTCGCGCATCTCGCGGCGCTTCCGCTGGCCCGCGCTCGTCTTCAATCCGCACTCGCAGTTCGGACGGCTGCGCGGCGAGGGACGCTTTGCGCGAATCCAGCAGGCGATCCGCGAGCGCGAGATGGCGGTGCAGGGGTCGCTCAATCCGAATCTCGCCGACTTTGGCGAACGGTCGGAAGCCCGTCAGTATTCTGGACGTGCTGTGGAGGAGAACTGGAAGTGCCCATTCCACCGCGCGAACGGATCCAACACGGAGACCATATGACCGTCGCCACGCGCATGCATCTCGAGCCTCAGACCGGCGGCGCGCTCACGATCGCGCGCGGCGAGTGCCTCAAGATCATCGATCCGCGCGGTGAGCAGGTGTCCGACCTCATGTCCTTCGCGCGCGACGACACGCGCGAGTGGCTCTCGTCCGGGCGCACGATCGACTACGCGAACACGATCTACCTCACCACCGGCCACACGCTTTACTCCAATCGCAGCCGGCCGATGTGGACGATCGTCGAGGACACGGTGGGGCGACACGACTTTCTCCTCACGCCGTGCAGCCCCGACACCTTCCGCATCATTTACGGCCACACTGCTCCGCATCCCAGCTGCTTCGCGAATCTCGTTCAGGCGTTCGCGCCATTCGGCATCGCGCCCGACTCGATTCCGACGACTCTCAACCTCTTCATGAACGTCGAGGTCGCACCGAGCGGTGAGCTGTCGATACTGCCGCCGCGGTCGCGCGCGGGCGACTACATCGTGCTGCGCGCCGAGATGGACATGATCGTAGGCGTCACGGCGTGCTCGGCCGAGCTCTCGAACAACGGCACGTTCAAGCCGATCGACGTGGAGCTATTGGCGCCGGAACGATCGGAGGCACCGGGGCAGCAGCGTAGCGCTGCCGCAACACCCGCATCGGTGTAGCGGCGCGATGGAGGATGGTTCCGCGATAAGGCACACCGCCCAGAAAGATGCGCGCGCCGAGCGCAAGCCAGCTGCACACCGCGCGCTCGGCCATCCAGAGCGGCGCGAAGATCGGTGTGCTGCGCGGGAAGAATCGCGTCGCGTGCGCACGGCGACGACCGATCTCCGCCGAGATGATGAGCGTAAGGAAGCACAGGGCGATCGCGAGCCAGCGCCCTGTGATAGCGAGCGCGGCGATGATCGGAAGTACAGCGAGCTGCGTGACGAAGCGCGGCGGACGCGCGATCTCATCGTACGCCTGACGCACGCGCTGGGAGAAAAAGTGGCGCGTGGTGGAAGGCCGGCGAAGGACGTACGTGTCGTAGCGCACCGCTTCGCGGCCGCCAGAAGCGAGCACTGTGCGCACGAGCTCGAGATTCTCGAACATGACGGAGCCGTCGTACCCATTCGTCGCCTGCAGGCGCGAGCGGCGAACGCCGAGGGTGCCGGGCCAGTCGCCGCCGGTGAGGCGATTGAGGAGCATGCGCCCCGAGTCCCAGCGGGCGTGCCATGGAAGCGGCTCGAAATAATTCTGCGGGCGCACGATGTCCGCCGTTGTGAGCGCGGTGACGACCTGCGCGAGCGACACGTCATCGTAGCGCACGTCGTCGTCGGCGATGATGACCGCTTCGTGGGACGCGAGCCGAAGTCCGGTGAGCACACCGCCCACTTTCCCCATGGGCGAAATGAGATCGGGCGCGGGCGCGACGTGACGAACGAAAGCGCCCCACTCGCGCTCGTGCGCCGCAAAGATCGCCTCGCTCGAGCCGTCGACCACGATCACCTCGGCGCGCGCGCCGATCCACTCGATGTACGCGCGCAGCTCCGCGGACGTATCGGGCGAGGAGCTCTTGATCGGCAGGATATAGCTCACCGCTACGCGATTCGGCTCGTTCATGACCAAGGGAAGGGCAACACGCATGCCGCGCACGATGTCGTGAAGGCATGATCGAGCCGCTCGGCGATTTCGGTGATGATGAGCTGCGCGCGGAGCTGCATCGCGTGGCGGAGTGGATCGCGAGTTACAAGGCAACGATCGAAGAGCGTGCGATCGTGCCGGCGGTGGAGCCTGGTGACATAGCGAGACAGTTCGCGAGCGAAGCACCACAGAAGGGCGCATCGATGGACGAGGTGATGCGCGAGCTCGACGCGCTCATCATGCCCGGCATCGTGCACTGGGGTCATCCGGCTTTTCTCGGGTACTTCGGCAGCACGAGCAACGGCCCGGCGCTGCTGGGCGAAATGATCGCGGCCGCGCTCAACGTGAGCGCGATGACGTGGCGCACGTCGCCCGCAGCGACTGAGCTCGAAGGCGTTGTGCTGTCCTGGGTCCGCAAGATGATCGCCCTTCCGGACTCGTTCATGGGAATCGTGTACGATACGGCATCGGTCGCGCTGATGCACGCGCTCGCGGCAGCGCGCGAGGCTGCGGGGAGCGAGATACGGAAGCGGGGGCTCGTCGGTCGCGCGGATCTCAAGCCGTTTCGCGTGTACGCGTCGGACCAGGCGCACAGCAGCGTCGAGAAGGCGATGATCGTGCTCGGGCTCGGCGAGGAGAACGTCGTGCGTGTGCGAAGCGATGAGAGCTTCCGCATGGATGTGAAGGAGCTCGAGCGCGCGATCGCGGACGATGTCGCACACGGCTTCCGCGCAATGGTGGTGATAGCGACGGTGGGGACGACGTCGACTGGCAGCATTGACCCGGTGCCCGAGATCGCGGCGGTGTGCAAGGCGCGCGATCTGTGGCTGCACGTCGATGCGGCGTACGGTGGTGCGCTCGCGATGCTGGCTGAGCGGCGTGACGTGATGGCGGGCGTGGAGCTCGCGGATTCGGTGGTGGTGAACGGCCACAAATGGCTCTTCGTCCCGCTCGACTTCAGCGCGCTGTACACTCGGCGGCCTGAGGTACTGCGCTCGGTGTTCGCGCTCACGCCCGAATATCTACGTGGCGATGCGGATGCGGAGGGCGCAGTGGACTACATGGACTACGGCATCCAGCTCGGTCGGCGTTTCCGAGCGCTCAAGGCGTGGATGGCGATTCGCGCATTCGGGCGCGAGGGAATGGAGGCGCGGATCCGCGAGCACTGTCGCCTCGCGGAGCTGTTCGCTGGGTGGGTGGAGGAAGAGCGCTGCTATAGTGTTGCGGCTCCGGTGACGATGGCCGTGGTGTGTTTCAGCTATGAGCCCGCGGGTATGGACCGGGCGAGCTGCGATGCGCTCAACGAGCGAATCGTCGAGTCGGTGAACGGGGGTGGTGACGCGTATCTCACGCATACCACTCTGCGCGGCAGGCGCGTGATGCGCATCGGCGTCGGCAACGTGCTCACGCAGGAGCGGCATCTGAAGCACGTATGGCGGCGGATTCGCGATGAGGGTGAGCGACTCTCCCGAAGCTGAGGAGCTGCACGCGGACTCGTTGCGCGGGGACGTTCAACTCTCTCGCGTTCTCACCACGATTCCATGTTGGCGCGGAGTTGCTGCACTCCGGCTTCGCTCGTGACGACGACGAGATGATCCCCCGCTTCGAGTATCGTTGCGGCATCCGGCACGATGATGGTTCCGCCGCGCACCAGCGCAACGATGTTCGTGTCGCCGCCATCGAGCTTTCGTCCGCTGGCGCCGATCGTGGTTCCCACGAATGGACTCTCCCGCTTGAGCGCCCCCGCAACGATCCGCCGATTTCCCGGCAGCTCGACGGCGAGACCCGATCTCAGGAGCGCGACGAGATTGAGCTCTCCAATGTCCGAGAGGTCCTGCGGCGCCTGATCGCGCAGCATGTTGAGCGCGGTGATCAAATGCTGCGTATGGTGCGCAGGCGATGCCGACCGAGTCAGCACCTGGGCTTCATACAGACTCGAATAGCGCAGATCACGCGAGAGGCGCGCCTGCACGAAGTAGCTGATGATCACCGCCAACGCAGCTGGCACGAGCAGCGTGTATCCGCCCGTCATCTCGATGACCATCATCAGCGTCGCGATCGGAACACGTGCGGCACCGGCGAAGACGGCAGCCATGCCGACGATCACGAAGGGAGCGGGCGGCAATCCCGCAACCGTGGCGACGAAGGCGCCGAGCATCGCTCCGACGTAGAGCGTCGGCGCGAACACGCCGCCTGATCCGCCCGAGCCGACCGTGAGACTCATTGCGAACAACTTCGCGATCACCAGCATGGCGAGAACGCCCATTGCGAGCTTGCCGTCGATCGCCATCTGTACCCAGCCGTAGCCGCCGCCGATCACCTGCGGCAGCGCGAGCGCCAGCAACCCGGTGAGAAAGGCACCGATCGCCGGCCGGAAGATTGGCGATACGGGCATGCGACGAAACGCATCGCGCGTACGATAGAACAGCTCCGGCGTCGCCGTTGCCACCACGCCGGCGATGCACCCGAGCACGACGTACCACATCGTGTCGAGCGCACCATGCAGCGGACGAATCGGCGGAATCCGGAAGAGGGGATCCCAGCCGGCGACCAGACCATTCAGTGCATAGGCGACGATGGCGCCGAGCGCGGCGTAGAGCAATGCGCCGGCTTCGAATTCCATGTCGGAGTAGAGCACCTCGATCACGAGCAGCGCGGTGCCGATCGGCGAGCGGAACACAGCCGAGAGGCCCGCTGCGGCGCCGACCAGCATCAGTAATCGCCGGTCGCGGGCGTCTCTGCGCGTGAGCGTGGCGTACCACGAGCCCAAGCTCGCCGCCACGAGCGCGATCGGACCTTCGCGTCCCGCGGATCCTCCCGAGCCGATCGTGATCGCGGATGCGATTAGCTTGACGGGCGCCACGCGGCCACGCAGTCGTCCCTCCGTGCGATGGTAGGCGCGCACCACCGCATCCGTTCCATGCCCCTCGGCCTCCGGCGCGAGCCACTCGGTGATGGCGCCGACGAGCAGTCCGCCAAGCCCCGCGATTACCGGAATCAGCCAGAGCCCGTGCGGACCGATGATCTGCACGGGCGATCCGCCTTCACTGGGAAGCCCCGGCGGAGTGTAGCCCGCGAGAGTGCCGAGCAGGAGAGACGTGGACCACCTGAGCAGCTGCGTGAACAGCAGCGCGGCGGCGGCGCCGGCGGCTCCGAGCACGACGGTGTCGATGATGAGCCGACGTTGACGCCCTTGCACCACGGCAGCCATCTGCGCGACTACTCCGCGCGGCGTATACAGGGGATTCGTCATGGCTGCGCGATGAAGATCGCTTCGAGTCGGTCGCCTGGAACGCGCGTCAGCGAAATGCGGTTCGCCGCGATGCCGGCGGCCGCGAGCTGCGCCATCACACTATCCGTGCGAGCACCGCGCAGCCGCGTTCCCGCGGAGATGCTCAGGCGCGCCGAGGGCACGGCGCGCAGCAGCGATGCCAGCGTATCTACGGTCGCCGTACGATGCGCACCAAGATCGCGCGGCCCCGCGGACACCGGCATCGTTTCGAGCGTCAGCGCCGGCAGCTGCAGCGCGTTCGCGAGCTGGTGTCGAACGATCTCGCGCGCCTGCGAGGTCAGCGTGTCGCGCGACAGATAGCGCAGACGGATCATCGGCGCCGTGGAATCATCGCTGACGCTGACGACGAAGCCGAGCATGATGAGGGAATCCGGAAGCGTGACGACGCCCACTGCACGCGCGACGGCCCCGCGCGTTGCCGCAACGCTGGCGCTGGCCGGCGGCGGCATCGTGTCGGGGCGTGCCGTCACTGGCCGCGCTGGATCCCGCGCTTCGATCATCGATGTGAGATGGCCAAGGCTCTGGCTCGACGCCGGCAGCTGCTCGAGAACGAGATCCACCGGCTCCCGGGCCATGGCCGACGCGCGCTGCTCGAATCGCCCGCGCGCGGAATCGTCGAACCACCGTGTCGTTGCGACGTTCAGAATCACCTGCGTGCGATCTGCGCCGAGGTTCACCTCTCGGCTGACGATGAAGGAGTGGCCGGCAACGCCGAAGGGCTTCGAAGCCGCTTCGACGGCTCGGTGCACGCGCGTCTCTCGTGTGATTTGCTTGAGCGACGCGCTGAGCGGAATGGCCACGAGCGCCACGAACACGAGCACGAGACCCAGCCGCGCCGGGATCGACTTGAGGACGCCCATTGAGCGAATGCCCGGGGCGCGGTCGACGAGCGCGGCGAGCCCGCTTCGCTGCGTCTCGCGATACCAGCGTCGCACCTCGTCGAGCACTTCCGGACGGTGCATTCCCGCCACGAGGAACACGATCATCGCGCTCATCACGATCCCGGCCAGATTCGCGCCGTACAGCAGCAGGCTGCCGCGTATCACTGGCCAATCCCATCCGATGCCGATGCCGAAACCCGTGACCGCGAGGGGTGGCACCAGGGCGACGGAGACGGCCACACCAGGCACGGCGCCGGCGAGCCGGTCGCCACGCGAGAGCTTCACCAGCGCGCCAGCGAGCCCCGAGAACACCGCGATCGCAAGGTCCAACGTGGTCGGCTTCGTGCGACCGAGGATCTCGGCCGTGACCTCGTGGAACGGAAGCAGCACCGTGACGAGTGACGAGATGGCGACGACGGCGATGGTGCTCGCGAGAACTGCGAGCGCGGTCTGTACCGCGAGCCGCCCGTCGCCAACTGCCAGTCCGAGGGCGAGGCCGAGCACGGGTGCGAGCAGTGGCGCGATGAGCATTGCGCCGATGACGACGGCAGCGCTGTTGAGCGCGAGTCCGAGCAGTGCGATAGCGCCGGCGAGGACGAGCACCATCCAGTACAGCGCGCTCGTATCGGTTCCCACACCCGCGATCTCATCGAAGATCGCGCGGCGCTCGTCGGCGCTCAGGAGGCCGCGCACCTTCTTCTCGATCGAGTCGGAGTTCTCTTCGCCCGCGTCAGCGCTCATCCGACGTCTCGCCGACATCGGGTGAACGAATG
>JBDTXL010000258.1:0-2394 GCA_040006195.1 Gemmatimonadota bacterium
TGCTGGTCACTAGACAATGGATCACCTCCTCGTTGCAGGGTTCGACATCGGGCGGAAGACTGCACCCAGCGCCGCGCTGCGCGAGCGCGCGCGACGTTCGGCGGAAAGACTAATCATGCGACGATTCACGCGCAATATCCCCGAGCGCCGGCCGCGCTCGCTGCTCATCACCGGCACCCACTCGTGAATTTTCTCCTCGGCGGTGCCTACGAAGGTGCAGTGCAGCTCGCACGCGCGGCGGCGGCGGTCGCGCCCGCACGCGGCGGGAAGGTCGTGGCAACGTTCCGCGCGCGACGCGGCATTCGCGAGCGCTATCAGCAGTGGAATCGCGAGTCGCGAAATGGCGAGCGGCCGCTCGTGTGGATGCACGCGTCGTCCGTTGGCGAGGGGCTGCAGGCGCGGCCAGTGCTCGATCTCCTGCGCACGGGACAGCCGCAGCTCCAACTCGCGTACACGTTCTTTTCGCCGAGCGCAGAGGCGTTCGCGCGCTCGCTCGGAGCGGACTTCGCGGAGTATCTGCCGTTCGACTCGCGCGGCGACGCGCGGATCGCGCTCGACTCGCTGACGCCGCGCGTGCTCGCCTTCTCGAAGCTGGATGTCTGGCCGGCGCTCGTTGCCGCGGCACGAGAACGCGGGGTGCGGACGGCGCTCCTGAGCGCGACGCTCTCGGACGGGTCGGGCCGCAGCTCGTGGTTTTCGCGCGCCTTCACGCGCGCCGCGTACGCCGCGTTCGATGCCGTAGGTGCGGTCGACGAAGCAGACGCGATTCGGCTGATGAAGCTCGGCGTGCGCGAGCAGGTGGTGTCGGTGACGGGAGACACGCGCTTCGACCAGGTGTGGTCACGCGCGCAGGACTCGCCGGCGCGCGAGGCGCTGCTCGCGCCGCTGCGCAGCGATCGCCCGACGCTCGTGGCCGGCTCGACGTGGCCCGCGGATGAGCGGGAGCTACTCCCCGCCTGGATCACGATGCGCACGCAGATCCCCGACGCACGCCTCATCATCGCGCCGCACGAGCCTACGCACGCGCATCTCGCGCACATCGCGCGCTGGGCGGCGGCGCACAAGCTCACGCTCGCGCGCACGAGCACGCTGTCGGGCGCGGGGTGGGAAGCCGACACCGATGTAGTGCTCGTCGACGGCATCGGAATGCTCGGCGATCTCTACGCGCTGGCCGATGTGGCGTATGTGGGCGGAGGCTTCCACGGCGCGGGGCTGCACTCGGTGCTCGAGCCCGCGGCCTTCGGCGTGCCGGTGCTGTTCGGCCCCCGCCACGACAAGAGCCGCGACGCCGCGACCCTCATCGCGAACGACGCGGGCGCGGCCGTCACCGATGGCTCGGCTATCACCGCGCGCCTCGAGGCACTGCTCACGCGTCCCGACACTCGCGGAGCGGAAGGAGCGCGCGCGAACGAAATAGTAGAAAAGGGCCGCGGCGCATCGGAGCGATCGACCGCGCTGGTGACGAGGTTGCTGGAGGGCTAGCGCAATTGCCTTCGCGTCCGCGAGACCCTGGCTAGTCTCCCGCCGCGTGCGCGCCTGCATGCACATCTGCGCGCGCAGGATGGTGGAGGAGGAAGCCCTGCACGAGCGGGACGCCGAGGCGCTTGACCGTCTCCAGCTCCTCCGCTCGCTCGATTCCTTCGGCGATCACCATCGCACCCTGCTCCTTCGCGAAGCCGACCATCGTCTCGACAAGGTTCTGCTTGATGAAGTTCGTGTCGATCGAGTTGATGAGTGAAATATCGAGCTTGATGAAGTCCGGCTCGAGGTTGGCGATCGAGCCGAGTCCCGCGTAGCCGCTGCCGGCGTCGTCGACGGCGAAGCGGAAGCCGCGCTCACGGAAGGAGCGCAGCCGCTCGCGAAAGCGCGGATAATCCTTGATCGCAGTGCGCTCCGTGATCTCGAGTACGATGCGCCTCGGGTCGATCGAGTCGAGCACGCCGAATCCCGGATCCGCGAAGTCGTGCGGATCGACGTTGACGAAGAGCAACTGATCGCCGCGCAGTAGATTCTTTGCGCCGGACAGCGCGCGCGCCCGGCACAGCCGGCTCAGCTCCCACACGAGATCCGCCTCCGCGGCGACCTCGAACATCACCTCGGGACTTCTGAGCCCGCGCGGAACGCCGCGCGCCAACGCCTCATAGCCGAAGATCTCGCCCGTCTCGGCGAGCACGATCGGATGGAAATCGACGTAGACCTCGCCCGAATGCAGCACGCCCCTGAGCGCCGCCGTGCGTCGAACACGCTCGCGCTGCTCGACGCTGCGCGCGGCATTCGCCGCCTCGCGCACGCCACGGTACATCAGCCGCTCGAAGCGGATCTTCGGCGTGTAGTACACCTGCGACGACCCGATGTAGATGTCGAAGAGCGACGACACATCCTCGCCGTGCACCT
>JBDTXL010000259.1:0-6328 GCA_040006195.1 Gemmatimonadota bacterium
ACGGATCTCACCGAGGACTGCAGGAAGTTCGATGTGCCGACGTTGATCATTCATGGGGACGACGATCAGATCGTGCCGATCATCGCTGCCGCGATGCAGTCCTCGAAGCTGATCAAGGGGTCGGAACTGAAGATCTACGCGGGGCAGCCGCACGGTATCTGCACGACGCAGAAAGATCGCGTCAATGCGGATCTGCTTACTTTCCTCCAGTCACTGCCGCACGCAGCAGCCACGAAGACAGAGTCTCGCCAGACTGCCGGGATCGCAAGCTGAATCACCGGCATCCGGTCGTGTGTGGGGCGACAGGCCTCACACACGGCTCGTGCGCCGCTTATCACGGCTCCGCAGCGCGATCCGTCAGTGCGAGGAGCCGCGCTAGAATCTCTCGAATCGATTCTTCCGAGAAGATCCGCTGCGGCGTGACCTCGCGCCAGCGATGCTTCTGCTGTGCGAGCCGCGCCTGCACGCTGCGCATGACGTAGGTGGGCGCGCCCTCGGGGATGACGCCGAGATCATCCTTGCCCACGACGAGCACGTGCAGATTCTCCGAGCGCGGCATCGGCGCCACGAGCCTCCGCATCTTCACTCCGAAGCGCGGATCCGACACGAGAAAATAGACCGCGCCGCGACTCAACAACCTCGATAGTCTGTTGAGAAGCGCGGGCCGCACACTCGTGATCACGTATGGCTTTCCCAGCTCCTCCGCCACGCGTGCGACGATCTCGGCGTGCCCTCCGGATACGAGGAAGTCGACATCGCGCAGCTCGCGATTAGGCCGGCCCGGTACGATCGATTCGAGCCGGATAGGAATCGCGTCCAATCCAAAATAGGTCTCGAGCTCCTCGCGCATCGAGATCAGCTGATCGTCGTTGCACTCGAGAAGGCCCACGCGTGCGCGACTCGTGACGAGCGCGCTCCGAATCTGGTCGGCGAGCCAGCGGGCCGGAATGTCGCGTTCGATGGCGCCCAGCAGCATGTCGAGCATCCAACGCCTCGGCACGCCAGGCGCGCTCCCCGTGGATGTGAATGCTCCCGTCGCGAACACTCCCGAGCGCGAGCGAATCTCGACGAGCCCCTCCTCCACGAGCTGCTGATACGCCGACAGAATTGTACGCGGATCCGCAGCGAGCTCCTCGGCAACCTCTCGCACACTCGGCAATCTGTCACCATGCTCGAGCTCGCCTGACTTCAGGTCGCGCGCGATGCGATGCCGCAACAGCTGTAGGGCAGACGGACTGCCATCCTCGAACTTTTTCTGATGCTCGGTCACGAAGCCACTCAAATGCACGATGCGCGCCCCGCTCCGATCGTGGCGCGCGCAGCCGAGTCCGCCTCTTACCCCCAGAAATTCGCAATCGGCAACGGTAATCGCGTGCGGATACAGTTCCCCTCTCTGCTCCACGCCCAATCGTGTGTGATTCGCGTCACGGGCTCCGAGAGTGCTTGAGCGTTCTCCGCTCGCAGCACGCGGGCGGATGCCGCGAAGGCCAGCGTCGCGATTTCCTTCACCACGCTGGCGATGGAGAAGCCATATGTCCGAGTCTCGTCACTCCCCGAGCACACCGCTCGTGGTGGATCGACCGCTCACGGCAGGAAGCCGTCGCGAGTTCCTGCGTATGCTGGGAGTTGGAAGCGCGATCGTACTCATGCCGACCATGTTCGCCGCGTGCAGCGATGCGACCGGTACGTCGGGAGGAACGAACACCGCAGTAACGCTCGACCTCTCGACCGACGTCGGTGTGCTCAACTACGCGTACGCGCTCGAGCAGCTCGAGGCCGCGTTCTATGAAGAGGCGCTCAAGCACATCATCTCCGGCTGCACGCAGGCCGAGCTTCATGCGCTCCTGCAGATCGGCCAGCACGAGATCACGCATCGCGAGTTCCTGAAGGCGGCGCTCGGGTCGAATGCAATTCCGACGCTCAAGGTCGACTTCAGCTCGCTCGACCTCACCAAGCGCGACGTCGTCTTTCAGACGGCGAAGATGTTCGAGGACACGGGAGTTGCCGCGTACAACGGCGCGGGCAAGCTGATTCACACCCCCGCCTACCTCGTGCTCGCGGGGAAGATCGTCTCCGTCGAAGCTCGCCACGCCGCAACCATTCGCGACATCCTCAACCCGAAGTCGATGGACTTCGCCGGCGATGATGTCGTCGATGCGAATGGGCTCGATCAGGCATTCGCTCCGGCGATGGTTCTTCCACTCGTCGCGCCCTTCATCGTCACCCCGATCAGCGCCTAGCCGCCAGCCGGAGATTATCTCACAATGACCAATACGACTGTGCTCGGCGGCATCGACCCCGAGATCACCGAACGGCTCGTGTCGCGACGCGAAGCGATTCGCCAGGGCGCCTCGACCTCGAGCAAGCTCGCCGCGGGCCTCGCGCTCGCATCCGTTCCGATCGCGCTCGCTGCGCTCGCGAAGGATGCGTACGCAGCTTCGCCGCTTCCGCAGGACATCATCGATGTCCTGAATTTCGCGCTCACGCTCGAGTACCTGGAGTCGTCGTTCTACAACGTCGGCGTCGGCACCAGCGGGCTGATTCCAGCGAGCGACATGACGGTTTTCAAGCAGATTCAGAAGCACGAGAATGCGCACGTGGCATATCTCCTCGCCGCGCTCGGGGACGCCGCCGTCGCCAAGCCGAACTTCGATTTCACAGCCGGCGGAATGTTCGCCGATGTGTTTTCGAACTATGCGACGTTCCAGGCGGTATCGCAGGCGTTCGAGGACACGGGCGTACGCGCCTACAAGGGGCAGGCGACGAATCTGATGTCGCAGCCGGACATTCTCACCGTTGCTCTGCAAATTCACAGCGTCGAGGCACGTCACGCAGCGGAAGTGCGCCGCCTGCGCGGGCTCGACGGCTGGATCATCCAGAAGATCGGCGATCTTCCGGCAGCAGTGAACGCCGCCGTCTATGGCCCTGGTGATCCGGCGTCCGACTATCCGGCCGAGGACAACATCGTGCAGGGTGGAGTGAATCTCGCGAGCATCACGAACTACGGAGTCGATCCACTGTCCGCGTCGTTCGACGAGCCGCTCGACAAGGCGACGGTCTTGAAGATCGCAGGGCCGTTCATCGTTTCCTGAGCACTACGACTTTCGTGCGCATCATTGTGAATGGAGGAACCCCCGCTGAAGTTCGCGGTGGTGCGCACGCAGGTCGGCACTTTTTGCACGAGTGAGAGCATGACCTCTCGATATCATCGTCGAGCGCGAACGTCGTATATGGCACTCGCTGCCATCGGCGCGATGGTGGCCTGTTCCGGCGACGCAAGCGTTCCATCGGATCCGGGCCACCCTGCAGGGCCCGCGTTCAGCTCACCGCTCCCGATGGCGATCGGACAGACGATCGGAGCGCTTACCTATGTCGCCGGCGACAGTTCGGCGGGCGGGCAAGGGCAGGCGGTGCACGGGATCGCGTGCGATGGGCAGATACCGATTCGGCACATCCACGTGCATCTCACGATCATCGCGAATGGTGTTCAGCGCGCCGTGCCGCTCGCCATCGGCGCTAGCGGATCGGAAGTGATCAGCAACTTCGTCGTCGATGCCCGCTGCTTCTACTGGCTGCACACGCATGACGCCACCGGCATCGTGCACGTCGAAGCGCCCGTATCCACCGCGTTCACGCTGGGCGATTTCTTCGCGATCTGGGGCGAACCGCTTTCGCGCTCGAACGTCGGTGGCTTTCAGGGAAGCGTGGTCGCCTACGTGGACAGCACTCGCTTCGACGGCGACCTGAGCGCGCTCGCATTTCAGGAGCGTCAGCAAATCACGCTCGTCGTCGGAACGGTCCCCGATACGATTCCGATCTACGCGATTCCCTCGGCCTTCTGATCGAGCGCCTCGCGCCACTTCTTGATCGCCTGCGTGTGCACGGGATAGTGGCCGAAGGTGTCGAGCCGGAGCCGGCGGCGAAAGCGCGTCTCGCTCGCGTATAGATCTGCGGGCGCGGCACTCACGTACTCGACGAGCTGCGCGTGCACATCGTCGTGCATCTTCAGCACCTCGGCCAACGAGAGATGGCTGCGCTTCACCGTCATGATCGCGTTGAAGTCATCGATCCCGCCGTACTTGTCGGAGTAGCGCTCGGGCTTCCCGCCCTCGAGCACGACCGGGAGATGCTTGAGCGCCTCCTCGTCCCACCAGGTGACGTGCGCAATGATGTCCCGAACCGACCACGCGCCCGTGACATTCGGAATCATCAACTGCTCTTCGGTCAATCCCTCATAGGACGATTCGAAGTCCTTCCACGCGCGGTCGAGCCGCTCCAATATCTGCTCCGTATCCACGGATCGTCCTCACGATTGGCGTATGTACAAGCATACGCAAAATACGGCGCTATAGTTCGCCCGATGATGCCACAGGCCGAGCTCGTCCGGATTGAGTATCGAGCGCCGTACGACTGGACTCGAATGCTCTGCTTCCTCGGCGCGCGCTCTCTCAAGGGCGTCGAGTCGGTGCGGGACGACACCTACCTCCGAACGGTGAGGCTCGACGAGCATGCCGGCTGGATCAGCGTGCGGAACGAGCCGGCAGCGAGCTCACTCATCCTCGAGGCGTCGCCGTCGCTCACGTCGGCGCTTTCGGAGCTCCTCGAACGCCTCCGCCATGTGTTCGACGTGAGCGCAAATCCCGAGGTCATCGACGCGCATCTCGCGAAGCATGCGCTCCTCGCGGACTCGATCGCTCGTAGTCCCGGCCTCAGAGTTCCCGGGGCCTTCGACGGATTCGAGCTCGCCGTCCGCGCGATACTCGGCCAGCAGGTCACCGTGAAAGCGGCGACGACGATCGCCGGCCGTTTCGCGAATGCCTTCGGCGAGGCGATCGATACTCCGTTGGCCGAGCTCACACACCTTTCGCCGACGTCGCGCCGCATCGCCGCTGCGTCCGTAAGCGACATCGCATCGCTCGGCATCATCCAGACACGGGCGCGCAGCATCGTCGCGATCGCCGAGGAGATCGAGAGCGGGCGTCTCGTGCTCGAGCCGGGCGCGCAGCCTGATGCGGTGATCGCGCGGCTCATTACGCTCCCGGGAATTGGAGCGTGGACGGCGGACTACATAGCCATGCGCGCGCTCCGCTGGCCCGATGCCTTTCCGCGCGGAGACGTCGCCCTGCGCAACGCGCTCGGCCGCGTCACTGCGGCGCGCGCCGAATCGTTGTCGCAGGAGTGGCGGCCCTGGCGTAGCTACGCGACGCTGCACCTGTGGTTCGAGTCGGGAGAGGTCACAGCCGCGAGCAAATGACGGCCAGCAGCGCCGTCGCCCTCGCGTCGTTTCGAGCGGCGGCGACGCGAGGACCCCGAGCTCACCTCGGCCTCGCCACGGCGGCTCACGCGATCACATTCGGGCGCGGCTATTATCCGGGCGTTACGGTGCGGTTACGGGGGGTGACGCATTTGCTGCTGGCGGTGCAGCGATGATATTCAGCGACATGAACCGCCTGCCGACTCTCTCGCTGGCTCTCGCTCTTACGGCTTCGGCGTGCGCACCGAAGCGCCTGGCCGCGCCAGCACCGCTACCAGCGCCGGTGCCAGCAGCGAAGTCCGTCGTCACCGACTCGCTTCCCAACGATGTGAAGTGGGTGCGCGCGTCTGCGGAGTATCGGGCGCTCACTCGCCAGGCGTTCGCCTATGCGAGCGAGCGGCTGCCGGAGCTCACCCGCGGGCTACCGCCAAGGGGCTGGGCGGTGATTCTCGATGCCGATGAGACTGTGCTCGACAACTCGGAGTACCAGCGGCGCCTCGCCAGTGCGCACGCGGCGTTCGACGTGAAGACGTGGACGACGTGGGTGAACGAGCGAGCCGCCTTCGCGATCGCCGGCGCGCCGGAGTTCACGAAGCTCGTGCACTCGCTCGGCGGACGCGTCATCATAGTCACGAACAGGTCGATGGCGGAGTGTGAACCGACGCGAGTGAATCTGGCCTCGGCGGCGATCGATGCGGATGCGGTGCTCTGTCAGCCGCCCGGCGAGCACGACAAAAATCCGCGTTTTGAGCGAGTGCAGCGCGGGACGGCGGTGCCGGGGGTGCCGGCGCTCACCGTAGTGGAGTGGGTGGGCGACAACATCTTGGACTTCCCGAAGCTCACTCAGAGCGTGCGCACCGACAGTGTAGCGCTCGGCGATTTTGGCAAGCGGCTCTTCATCGTCCCCAACCCCATGTATGGATCATGGGAGCACATGCACTAGCGGAGGTGACATGGACCCGATGCACTATCCGTTCGTCGCGATAGCCGACGAGAGGATCCCGAAGGCGAGCGACCAGGCGTACCAGCACATGCTCGACACGTACGCGAGCGAGACGAACAAGGTCGCGAGCG
>JBDTXL010000260.1:0-6444 GCA_040006195.1 Gemmatimonadota bacterium
GAGGCGGCCGAAGAGGGATGTGAGGTGGTCCGTCAGCATCTCCTTCGGAACCGAGAGAGCGGGGAGGCCGAGGAGGCCGATGGCGACGGCGATCTGCGCGTCGTGGAGCGGGCCCTTCCAGCCGTGGGGCGGGCGATTGATCCAGTAGGCCGGGATCACACGCGGCGCGTGCCACCAGAGCATGCGGAGAGGCACCGAGCTCACCGACTCGACGACGAATCTGTTGGCGAAGTGATGCTTCGCGATCAGCGAGTCGAGGTGCGCCGCGGCGACAGCTGCATTGCTCGCGTCGAGATTCTTGAAGTCGAGCCAGAGATACTGCGGCGGCCGTGGCAGCGAGTCGAGCAGCTGCGCAAGCGTGAGCGCGTTCTTGAGGAGATCGCCCTCCGCCACCTCATCGTGCGCGACGACGAGGCCGCGGTCGCTGAACCATTGCACGTCGATCTCGGCGCCGCAGAATCCCTTCGCCACCGCCGCAGTCACCGAGGCGACCGAGTTTTCCTGCGCGGCGGCATGGTAGCCGCGATGCGCCCAGAGCGCCGGGTGTGCGCAGCCAGGGAGCGCGATTGCGCGCGGAGAGAGGATGTTGTAGAGCGACAAGCTTAGTGCAATCACCACGAGCGCCGTCGCGAAGATGCTCGCGCGGCGTGCGCGCGCGCTCATCGTGGAGCGATCTCGGGCGTCGCAGCGTGAACCGCTGCCAGGCGAACAGTTTGCGCCGCCGATCGCAGATGGAGCTGCAGCTGCGCCGCCTCCGCGAACGACGGCTGCCAGCGCGAGGGATCGGAGCTGTACGTCACGCTCTTGTCGGCTGTGTCGCGGAGCTGGATGATGTGCAGCGAGTCGCCGTCGCCTTCCGCGAGCACGGTTTTGTAGCCGCCAGCGATCGCCGCCCAGCGATTCGGCGGATTCGGGCGGTTCCCCATTGCGACGATCGCGGCGCCGACCTTCACCTCGTTCACGAGCGAGCGGCCGAACGGCCGCACCGGCTGCGGCCATCCGAGCAGATCCATGAGCGTCGGCATCAGGTCGACGTGCGACGTCACGGCGTCGATGGAGCGCGGGGCCTGCCCCGGCACGTAGATGAGCGCGACTGTCTGGATCTGCGGATCGGACAGCGTGCTCGCATGGCCGAGGCGCGAGTGCTCAAAGAACTCTTCGCCGTGGTCGCCGGTGAGCACGAGGATCGTGTTGTTCATGTCGACCGTCGACGTCAGCTCCTGCAGCCACGCGTCGAGCTCGAGGAGGCAGTTGCGATACCGATTGGTGATCGCCGGGGCCTCCTGCCGCATGCGCCACGATGCATAGCTGTAGCTGCTCGGCACCTCGGGCACGAAGCGCTCGTACTTGAGCGCGTGATCGTACGGGAAGTGCGTGCCGTTGTAGTGCATGTACACGAGATGTGAGCCCGGTTCGCCGAGCTCGCGCTTGAGCACCGGCAGCGTCTTCCAATCGTCGTCCGTCTCGAACGCCGGCTCGTTGAAGTTGCGAAGATAGACACCGAGGTTCGCCCAGCTCGAGAGCTCCCAGCTGATGAGCCGCGTGTGGTAGCCCTGCAGGTCGAACTCGTCGATGTACGGCGAGCCGCGCTGCGGCGGCTGCTTGTCGAGCGGAAGCTGACGGCGCCAAGGAACGGTGACCGTGCCCCGATAGAAATCCGGAGGTGCGCCGAAGAGAACGCCGAGCACGCCGTACTCGGTGACGTTGCCGGTGGAGTAGTGGCTGTGCAGAGCCATGGAGCGAGCGGAGAGCTGCATCCAGAATGGCATCGTCGTCGAGTCGATGAGCCGCTCGTTCAGCCCTTCGATGGTCACTATCACCACGTTGTAGCGCTGATGACGCGACAACGCCGCATCACGAAAGGCGGCGGCCTCCGCACGCGGACGCAATGCGTCTCGCGTCGCCTGAATGAACGCCTTGTTCGCCGCCTCGAGATCTGCGTCGTGCTCCGAGCCGTACGAGAAGAGGCGCGCGGAGTAGCGATCGGCGGCGTTGAGCCTGAGCGGATTCGCGTCGGCCACGGCCAGCCACTGATCGTTGCCGCGGCTGACCACGAAGCCGCCGACCATCAGGTCGATGAGGAAGAGCGCGGCGACGACGGCGATGACGCGGCGAAACGGAATGTCGAAGATGTGCTGCGCGCTCTTCCACTTCGTGCCGAAGCGCGCGGCTACGAATACGCCGGTGAGCCCGATGACGTGGAGCAGCATGCGACTGAGGAACCACGACTCGTCGGTGGCGCGGATGCCGTAGTGGAGCTTCCAGTCCTCGCTGAGGAAGAGCCGCACCTCGCGCCACGTGGCGTGGTGCCCCGACATGCCGTACCACGCGTGATCGAGCTCGATCGCCGTGAGCATCAGGAACAGCAACACGACGGTAAGGCGCATCCCCCAGTTGCCTGGCAGGCGGCACCCGAGCGCGTAGGCGATCAGGCACCAGAGCGCCACCGGAAGGCACGTCATGTACAGTAGATAGATCATCATGCCGAGCGACGGCTGCGGCCAGCCGTCCTCACCGACGCCGAAGAACAGCGGCGCGCGCACCCACCCGAAAATGAGGCACACCGACACGTACACAGCAGAGACCGTGATGAACCAGCGCAGCCCCTTGCTGTGCGGATTCTCCTCCATGAACAGCTTCATTGCGACCGCGGAAGCGGAGGATTCGCCAGCGGCCGTCCGGCCGGACCCATCGCATCGGAGCGATGGAAGAGACGCAGCCCGATCAACTCGAAGATCAGCTCGATGTGTCCGGCCATCGTCTTCACGATCTTCATCTTCGAGCGGCCGAGGATGCGCACCTCGAGCGTCGTCGGAAACTCGATGATCCCCGAGCCGCCGAGATCGAGCCGGCCGAGCAGCTCGGCCACGCCAATGAATCCCGCGCGCGACAGCGGCACATCCGCGACGACGCTCCGGCGGTACACGCGGAAGCATGCGGTGTATGTCGCGAGCTGATGACGGAGCACCATCCCGTACATCTTCGAGAGCGTGCGCGAGAGGAATAGTCTCCACTCGGGCACGTTCAGAACCTTTCCCAACTCGTGATACGGAGACGCGGTGACCATGTCGACGCCCGGCGTCAGCAGCGCGACCATCGGCCCGAGCTCGTGCGGATCGTAGGTGCAGTCACAGTCCATTGAGCACACGACTTCCGTTTCCGACGCGCGGATGCCGGTCATGATCGTCGCTGCGACTCCGCGATTCACCTCGTGTCTGATCACGGTGCAGCTCGGGCGGCCGCCGAAGATCTTCTGGAGCGATGCCCAGGTGCCGTCGCTGCTGCCATCATCGACGAACACGAAGTGCACCACATGCTCCTTCGACAGCTCGGCCTCGACGCCGGCGAGCGTGTTCGAGAGATACGGGAGAATCAGCTCCTCGTTGAAGCACGGGATCACGATGCTGATCGGCACGCGCGAGCTGTCGTCGCGCGCGATCTCGACCGGGAGCTGCCGCTGCGAGAGCTCGTGCGCGGCTGCCGCCGCGGCGGCCGCTGCTGCGAGCACTTCCTCGGACGCAGGGCGGCTTTCGATGCCGAGACGGTCGCTGATGCTCGTGAAGCGATACTGCTCGAAGTAGTAGCGGAGCATCGTCGCCATGCGATCGAGGTTCCGATACTGGCGCACCTTCGCGTAGAACGGCGCGGCGTCGATCTTCGGCTGATCCGGATCGAGCTCCCAGACGTGGAAGTACATCACGAACGGGGCTTCGTAGCTCCGGTCCCACTGGCGCACTGCGCGCTGCACGAGCGAGAACGGGAGCTGACGGAAGTAATTCGCGCCGGCGATCGGAATGTCGTAGCCGAGGACGCGCGCGGTGGAGACGGGAACCTCGAGCATCGTGTGCTCGCCGTGGTGATGCTGGTGCACGAAGCGGCGCCACGGCTCGTGCACGTACTGCCTGAAGAGCGGCCGGATGCTCGAGTCGAACTTGTACCCTTCCTCGGCCAGCACGTCGAGTGCCCAGAGATCCTCGGGGCGGAGCCAGCGCTGCGCTACGCGATAGCCGTCGATCTGGCGGCCGCTCGCGCGCTCGAGGGCCTCGCGCGCGCGCACGGTGTCGTCGCGGAATTCGTCGCGGCTGAACTCGCGGATGCTGCGATGGAAGTAGCCCTTGCTCGCGATATCGTGGCCGCGCGCGACGACCTCGCGGATGAGCTCCGGCACCGCGTCGGCGACCCAGCCGAGCGCGAAGAAGGTCGCCTTGAGCTTGTACTCGTCGAGCAGGTCGAGCGTGGTCTCCGTGTTGCGCGCGAGCCTGCTCTCGAAGCGATGCCAGCGCGCGCGCGGAATCAGGCGATTGAAAGTCGCGCCCTGATAATAGTCCTCGATGGCAACCGTCAGGATATGACGGTGGTCGTCGCCCCCACTCAGGGGAAGCGGAGATCCGCTCATGGCTGGCGAAGCAGGAACGCGCACAGAAGGCCCCACAGCACGACAGTTATGGCAAGCGGCCGATCGCTCCACAGCGCATCCGTGGGCGACTCGCCTCGTCCCTGACGATCGACGAGAAACCAGTAGCGAAAAATTCCGAACAGCACGAACGGGATCGTAAACGCGAGTACCGGCCGCGTCGTGACCACGAACATGCAGTAGAAGACCATGGCGCAGACCGACGCCATCAACGCGAAGCGGTCGAGCAGCGGCACGGTGTACTGGCCGAGCACCGCTCGCGCGCCGTCGCCCTGCACCTCGAGCTCATCGCGGCGCTTGATGGCCGCGAGGTAGAGCGCGATCGCGAGCGTGGTCACGAGCATCCACGACGACAGTGGCACGTCGATCACGACCGCGCCCGCATAGACGCGGAGCACGAAGCCCGCGGCGACGCAGAAGATGTCGATCACGGGCATGTGCTTGAGCCACGTGGAGTACAGCACGTTCAAAACGATATAGACTATCAGCACTGCCACGAGCGGAATGCTCACGAACGAGGCCGCGAGCAGCAGCACCGACAGCACAATGAGGAGCGAACGCGCGGCGGCAACCGACACTGCGCCACTGGCGAGCGGGCGAGTAAACCGCTTCGTCGGATGGATGGCGTCCTGGTGCCGGTCGGCGAGATCGTTCAGGATATAGACGATCGACGCCGCCACGCAGAACAGCAGCGTGCCGAAAAGCGCGTACAGGCGCGCGTTCTGCTGCGTGAAGAGCCCCGAGAAGATCAGCGGCGCCAGAACGAAGAGATTCTTAATCCAGTGCTTGGGGCGCAGCAGGGCCACCACGGCAAGCGAGCCGCTTCGCGGCGCGGCGGCCACCGAGAGCTCAGGGGGCATGGGTCACCTTGCCCGGAGCGACGGAGCGGTAGAGATAGCGCGGATAGCCGTGATCGAAGCGGCGCGGAAGCGCGGTGAGCGATGCGAAGCGCTCCCCGTAGTCCTCGACGAGCATGTAGCTGCTCGCGAGCTCGCTCACCGGTGGCGCGAGCGCGGCGAGCGGGTGGTTAGTGAGCACGTATGCCGTGATTGCGGGATGACGAAGAGGGTCGAGCATGCGCCGTGAGAGCGTGCTGTCGGCGGCAGTGCGATGAGGGCCGCGCATGATGTCGTCGAGCGCCACCCAGTGTGCAGTCGGATAGAGCTGCGGACCATCAACGAGCTCGCCGATTCCAGGTGCGTACACCGTTCCATCCATCGCGCGGATGGTGGCCTGCAGATCCGCGTACGCCGCGCGCGACGATGCCGGCAGCCAGAAGACACGTGGATCGTGCACGAGCGTTGCGAAGGCGACGAGCGCGAGCACGAGCGCGGGACGCACCCCGTGCCAGAGCGGCACTCGCGCGGCGATCCGCGCGAGCTCGATCGTTCCGCAGACGATCGTGAAAGTCGCGAGCGGGATGAAGACGTTGTACGAAGAGCCGGGATCGAGCGATCCCATGATCGCGGTGAGCGCCGCCGCCGCGAGCTCGAGATCGAGCAGCCCGATCTCGCGCGTCTTCACGGCGCGCCACAGGCCGGCGAGTGCGACCACCGCGAGCGCGGGATAGAACTGGGCCACGTAGAGCACGACGCGCGGAATCGTGTGCGCCCCGAACTGCGACCAGCCGCTCGGCACGTGCCACGTGAACAGATGGAAGCCTGGCCCGAGGACGTGTCCCGGCGCCCACACATACAACACGGGGCCGAGCAGGATCGCCAGCAGCCAGTACGGGAGTGCGCGGACGAATCCCTCGCGCCAGGCGAGATAGACGAGCGCAGCGCCGAGGAAGATCGCGCCGTGCTGCTTGAACCAGAATCCGGCGACGAGCACGAGCACGCCCACGAAGCGTGTGCCGCGCGACTCCCGGCTCACGAGATACGTGCCCCAGAGTGCGCAGCAGATGAGCCACGCGTCGGAGTGCGCGGTGTCGAGGTACGCATCCATCGCGCCGTACGATGCGCAGAACAGTCCCGCGGCGATCGCTCCCCACCAGGCACTTTGCGCGCGCTCGCGCACGATGACGAAGG
>JBDTXL010000261.1:0-7171 GCA_040006195.1 Gemmatimonadota bacterium
GGTCTCATGCAGCTGACCTTCAGCATCGTGCGGCTGGATGAGCTGATCAGCGCGAGCGTCGCGCAGTGCGAGGGCCAGCTCCAGGAGGGGGTTCGCATGCGCATGAATTTTTCCTCCGGGCCAGTGAGCGTGAGGGCCGACGACGTGCGACTGCAGCAGGTGATCCTCAACCTTCTCTCCAATGCCATGAAATTCACCGAGAGGGGCGAGATTGTCGTGCGTGTCCAGTGCGACGGCACAGGCTCGCCGCTCAGCGTAGACGTACGCGATTCGGGAATCGGAATCCCCATGGACCGCGCCGACGCCAACTTCAATTCGTTCGAGCAGGCAGACTCGGGAACTGCGCGTCGATTTGGAGGGACCGGGCTTGGGCTGGCGATTTCACGTCGCTGTGTGAGCAAATGGGATTCACGCTCACCGTGACGAGCGAGCTCGGCTCAGGATCTACTTTCATCATCGGTTTCGTGCCGCAGATGGCGCACGCCGGTTAGGCGACTGTGATCTCCTGCGGCGCGGCGTAACGCCAGAGCAGCGCCGCGACTCCGATTCCGATGCATGCCGCCGCGACCACATCGCTGAGATAGTGCGCGTGCGCAAGCAGCCTGCTGACCGCGCATCCCGCCGCCGCTGCGTACCAGACGACACTCGCTCGCGGATAGAGGCGCGCGAGGAGTGCCGCTGCGGCGAAGGCGACGACCGCGTGGCTGCTCGGAAAGCCGAAGCCGCGCGAGCTGAAGGGGTGATCGCTCCACGCGCGAAATCCGTAGGCGGTGCCGACATCGGGGGGACGCATCCGCCGCACGAGAATCTTGAGGAGCTCGCCGGCGATCCCCGCGAGGGTTGGCGCGCCCGCGAGCAGCGCGCCGCGCCTCCACCATTCTCCGCTCTCTCGCGCGCGATCATGAAGCGCAAGCGCTACCGCCGCCAGCAGCCAGAAGGGGAGGTAGCCGAAGTTGCGCAGCATCCGGCCCCAGTCCGTCTCGTAGACGCGACCGAAGCGCACATTGTCGGCGACCCAGCCGTCGGCGAGCATCGACAATCCGATCAGCACGATCGGGACGAGCACACTTCGGATGCTGATGGCGCGCGACGAGGCGTTGGACGTTGGCGACACGTGGCTCCGCGTTCTGGTAGTGTATACCGCCGGTGCGGTTAACCTACGCCTGCTGCTGACATCGTAGAAGCCCCGTCATTACCTTCCCTGCATGAGTTACGACAGGGAGGATGCGCTCGACTATCATGCTCGTGGACGGCCCGGCAAGATCGCCGTCATCCCTACGAAGCCGCTCGATAATCAGCGCGATCTCTCGCTGGCGTATTCGCCTGGCGTCGCCGAACCCTGTCTCGAGATCAGAAAGACTCCCGAGGACGCGTACAAGTACACCGCGAAGGGCAATCTCGTCGCGGTCGTTACCAACGGCACCGCCGTGCTCGGGCTCGGAAATATCGGGGCGCTTGCGTCGAAGCCCGTGATGGAAGGAAAAGCCAATCTCTTCAAGCAGTTTGCCGACCTCGATGTCTTCGATATCGAGGTCGGTTCGGAAGTGCCCGATGATCTGATCACTTTCTGCAAGCTGCTCGAGCCGACGGTCGGCGGGATCAACCTCGAGGACATCCGCGCGCCGGACTGCTTCTATATCGAGCAAACACTCCGCGAAGCGCTCAAAATCCCGGTCTTCCACGACGACCAGCACGGCACCGCGATCATCTCGGGCGCTGCGCTGCTGAATTCGCTCGAGCTGGTGACGAAGAACATCGCGGACGTTCGAGTTGTTTTCTCGGGAGCCGGCGCCGCCGCGCTCTCGACGGCGGAGCACTACGTTCGGCTCGGCGTGAAGCGAGAGAACATCACCATGTGCGACCTGCACGGTGTCGTTTACGCGGGGCGCGCCGAGGCGATGGATCCGTACAAGGCCCGCTTCGCACGTGAGACTGCAATGCGCACAGTCACCGAGGCTCTGATTGGCGCGGATGTCTTCGTCGGGTTGTCCGTAGGCGGTGCGATCACGAGCGAGATGGTCGCGACGATGGCCGCTCGCCCGATCATCTTCGCCCTCGCGAATCCGAATCCGGAGATCACGCCGGACGAAGTGCGCGCGGTGCGCGACGACGCGATCATCGCGACGGGTCGCTCGGATTATCCGAACCAGGTCAACAACGTTCTCGGCTTCCCGTTCATCTTCCGCGGCGCCCTCGACGTGCGCGCGACGCAGATCAACGAGGAGATGAAGATGGCGGCGACGCGCGCGCTCGCGTCGCTCGCGAAGCAAGGTGTTCCCGACAGTGTCGCGCGACTCTACGGACTCTCATCGGTGACGTTCGGGAAGGAATACATAATTCCATACGCCTTCGATCCACGCGTGCTGCTCTGGGTTGCACCGGCCGTGGCGTGGGCGGCCGTTGCGAGTGGCGTGGCGACACACTTCATCGACCTCGACGACTACCGAGTCTCGCTCGAGACCCGACTTGGCCGCGCACGCGGAATTATGCGCGGCATCATGAGCCGTGCGATGCAAAGCCCGAAACGCGTCGTCTTTCCGGAGGGCGAGGAGCCGAAGATCATCGAGGCCGCGCGGATTCTGCTCGATGAGGGAATCGCGCAGCCCGTTCTGCTCGGCAATCGTGCCACGATCGAGCAAGTGGCAGCGGGGAGCCGCATCTCGATGGAGGACATCGAGATCGAGGATCCGTATTCATCGGCGCGCCGCGATGAGTACGCGGAATTTTTGTTTGCGCGAAGGCAGCGGAAAGGCATGAGCCTGGCCGAGGCGCACCAGCGGCTTTCCAACGGCAATTACTTCGGAAGCGTAATGGTCGCGCTGGGGCACGCCGATGCGCTCGTCGCCGGTGTGAACATGCACTATCCCGCAACGATCAGGCCGGCGCTTCAGGTGATCGGCGCGCAGCCCGATGTTGGCATCGTGAGCGGGCTGTACATGCTCGTGTTCGAACGACACGTCGTGTTCTGCGGGGACACGACGGTGAACATCGATCCGACGGCGGAACAGCTCGCGCAGATCGCCGAGGGCGCGGCGAGGCTGGTGCGCACATTCGGAATCGAGCCGCACGTCGCGCTGCTGTCGTTCTCGAACTTCGGATCGGTGCAGCACGCCGAGACGAAGAAAGTGGCGCGCGCGGTGGAGCTGTTACGCGCGCGCAATCCGACGCTGATGGTGGACGGCGAGATGCAGGCGGATACCGCGGTGGACGAACGCAAGATTAAGACGATGTATCCGTTCAGCACCCTGACGGAGCGCGCAAACGTCCTCATCTTTCCCAACCTGAGCGCGGGCAACATCGCGTACAAGCTGCTCAACCACCTTGGCGGCGCGACGGCGATTGGACCGATTCTCGTCGGGATGCGCCTTCCGGTGCACGTGCTCGAAGAGGGCGCCGAGGTGCAGGACATCATCAATATGGCGGCCGTGGCCGTCATCGACGCGCAGCATCATGAAGCCGGCGGCGCGTTGACGTTACTAACCTGAGCGAACAAATGGATAATCGCAGCCTCACAGCGCAGGGCATCCGGCCCACCGGGTGTGTTCACTGGAATCTCGTTTCACCCGAGCTCATACAGCAGGCAGTCCGCCGCGATGAGGGAATGCTCGCCGACATGGGACCGTTCGTCGCGGTGACCTCGCCGCACACCGGTCGATCGCCGAACGACAAGTTCGTCACGATGGACCCGGACGTGGCGCAGGATGTGTGGTGGGGGAAGGTGAATCAGCCAGTGTCGCCCGAAAACTTCGAGGTGCTGCTGGCTGATGTGCAGGCGCACCTGAACGGGAGCAGCGACCTGTTCGTGCAGGATCTATGGGCCGGCGCGGACCCGGCGCATCGCTTGAGTGTGCGCTTCGTGAGCCCGAACGCGTGGCACATGCAGTTCGTGCGGAACATGTTCCTGCGCCCAACGTCGGCGGACCTGCCGGGCTTCATGGCGAACTTCACGGTGCTTCACGCGCCCGAGATGCAGGCGGATCCCACGCGGCACGGCACGCGCACGTCGACCTTCATCGTGCTGAGCTTCGCGAAGCGTACGATCCTCATCGGCGGCACGCGTTACGCGGGCGAGCTGAAGAAGTCGATTTTCACGGTGATGAACTACCTCATGCCGAAGCAGAACGTGCTGTCGATGCACTGCTCGGCGAACGTCGGCGAGCAGGGTGACACAGCGCTCTTCTTCGGGCTCTCGGGAACGGGAAAGACGACGCTGTCAGCCGATCCACATCGGTTTCTCGTCGGCGACGACGAGCACGGCTGGAGCGACGACGGTGTTTTCAACTTCGAGGGCGGCTGTTACGCGAAGGCGATCAATCTCTCGGCCGACGGCGAGCCGGAGATCTATCGCACGACGCAGATGTTCGGGACGGTGCTCGAGAACGTCGTGCTCAATCCGCAGACGCGCCAGGTGGATTTCGCCGATCAGTCGATCACGGAGAACACGCGCGTCAGCTATCCGATGCACTACATCAAACGGCATGTGGCCGGCGGGCGAGCGGGGCATCCGAAGAACGTGATATTTCTGACGGCCGACGCGTTCGGCGTGTTACCGCCGATCGCGGCGCTCTCGCGCGAGCAGGCGATGTACTATTTTCTATCAGGCTACACAGCGAAAGTCGCGGGAACGGAGCGCGGCGTGAAGGAGCCGCAGGCAACCTTCAGCGCCTGTTTCGGTGCGGTTTTCCTGGTGTGGCACCCCTCGCGCTACGCCGAGATGCTCGGCAGGCTGCTCGAGCGCCACGATGCTCGCGTGTGGCTGGTGAACACAGGGTGGACGGGCGGCGCCTACGGTGCGGGATCGCGGATGAAGCTCGGACACACGCGCGCGATGATCCGCGCGGCGCTGTCGGGCGAGCTCACCGGAGTCGCGACGACGACCGACCCAGTCTTCGGGCTCTCGGTGCCGAACTCGATCCGCGACGTGCCGGTGAACCTGCTCTCGCCGCGCACCACGTGGGCCGATCCGAAGGCGTACGATGCGCAGGCGCGCACGCTGGCCGAGATGTTCGCGAAAAACTTCGAGCAGTTCGCGGATGGAGTCAATCCGGCGGTGCGTGGCGCGGGTCCGCGCGTATGAGGCGCGCGCGACGATGACGATCGTTCGCGATCCGCTCTGGAACAACATTCCCCTCGTTGCGGACGCGATGCAGCTCATCGACACCGCCGTCTTTCAGCGCCTGCGCTACGTTCGTCAGCTGGGACTCGCCTTTCTCGTCTATCCGGGCGCGACGCATTCGCGCTTCGAGCACGCGCTCGGCACGTACCATCTCACCGGTCGCACGCTGGCGCTCTTGCGCGAGCGCGGCGAGCTCGCCCGCCTTCCTGAAGATGAGTGCGCGGTCGTGCTCGCAGCGGCACTGCTCCACGACGTCGGGCATTATCCGTTCTCGCACGCGCTCGAGGAGATCGGTGCGCTGCACCACGAAGCGGTGGCGCGAACGCTCATCACCGGGGGCGAGATTGCGTCTGTGCTCGCGAGCACGATCGGCGCGAACGCAGCGATACGCGTCCACGCGATCATCGCGGACGAGAGCGCGAGCCCACTTCAAGGACTCATCTCGGGCTCGCTCGACCTCGATAAGATCGAGTATCTGAAACGCGACGCGCTCATGTGCGGGGTGCCGTACGGGGAGATCGACGTCGAGCGGCTGTTGCACTCGCTCACGATCGTCGAGGATCCGAAAAGCGGCGCGCCGGCGATCGGAATCGCGGAGAAAGGGCTCGCTGCGCTCGAGTCGCTGCTGTTCGCGAAATATCAGATGTACAGGAACGTCTATTGGCATCACGCAGTGCGGAGCGCGACGGCGATGTACAAGCGGCTCGTCGACGATGCGCTTCGGAGCGGCGCAATCGAGGAGCACGAGCTTGCAGGCTTCACCGACGAGGGGCTCTTGCATCGGCTCGATGAGCGCGCGCCCTCGGCGCTGCTCGACGGGCTGCGCAACCGCCGCCTGCACAAGCGCGCTTTCGAGTGTTCGTCGACCGAGCTCGATGCGGGACAGGGTGACTGGATCGCGAACGATCGCGCGCGGGTGATCGAAGCCGAGGACGCGCTGGCGAACGAGCTTGGCGTGGAGCCTGGCGCGGTGCTGCTCGACTATCCGGAGAAGCCGCGCATGCTCGGTCTGGATCTTCCGGTGCGCATGCGAGGCGGTGAGGTGAAGCGGCTTGGCGCGAAGGGATGGCCGGCGGCGATCAATCTGCCGCTATTGTCGCAGGAGCTCTACGAGTCGACGCGGGTGATGCGGGTGTTCGCGACTGAGGGGACGCGGGTGCCGAGGGCGCGAGTGATGGAGCTGTTGGCGACGTAGCAAGGGTCCCTCTTCTCCCGCATTTGCCGCGATGACACACGCACCCCCATCATACGCCCAGGCATGGCGAGAATTCCGGATCAAGCGCAGGCGCTACCGCGTGAGTCAAGTCGCGATGATCGTCTTCGCGCTTCTGTTCTCGAGCGTGCCCATCGGCGCTACGCGTTCCGTGATTGGGCTCGCGCTGTTCGCTGCCATCGTGTCGACGCTCGTCACCAGCTCCGGCGCCCTGTACCGGCGCTGTCCGCGATGCCACGAGCAATTTTTCCAGGCGCCGTCAGTGAGGTAGCAATCGGCGAATCGGCTCGGAGACTGCGGTCTTTTCCACGACGCGCTCATCCCGATTCGCCAACCTCCCTTCCCCGTGCCTCCGCCAGCTTCCGCCCGATCCCCCGATAAAACCCGGCGTCGCTTCCCTTCCCCTGCTCCTCGAGCGCCAGCGCCGCCAGCTCGAGCGCGTACAGCAAATTCCCGAGATAGAGCTCCGCGAGACTGCCGACCGTCTCCTCGCTCACGCTACTTCCCCGCCGCCACTCCCGCCCCCGCTCCACTCGCCAGGTCCGCATCGGTTGCCACGATGCGCACCACGATCGCCGTGATGTTGTCCAACCCGCCACGGCCATTCGCTTCCGAGATCAGCGCCTCGACCACTCGCTGCGCCGTCGCGCGCGAGGAGAGCAGATGGTGCAGCCGACGATCATCCACCATCCCCGTCAGCCCATCGCTCGCCACCAGGAAGGTATCGCCGCGCTTGAGCTCACCCGTGTACGTGTCGGGCTCCACATCTGATCCCGCGCCAACGCATCGCGTGATCACGTTGCTGTAGGGATGGTAGCGCGCCTGCTCCGGCGTCAGAAAGC
>JBDTXL010000262.1:0-17462 GCA_040006195.1 Gemmatimonadota bacterium
TTTCCTCCCATTCGCGCTCGGTCTTGCTCGAGCTGTCGGTGAAGCCGAGGAGGGTGGGCTGAGTCGCGGGTGTGGCGGCGACCAGAAGAGCGGCGGCGGCGAAGCCGGACACGATGCGAGCGGCGGGCACGTGCATGCGAGGTGGATCCTGTGTGGGGGTGGGTCTGACGAAAATGAACCGCTGCGTGGCGTCGCGCCAGTTAGCCGGGGAGGCGGCGCGCTACGACAGAGCGGTCGCGGCCGCGACGGCGGTGTCGAGCGCGCTGGGGGTGGGAACAGTGCCCTGTGCGATACGGGCGTTGCCGCCGCCGCGTCCGCCGTGCTCGGCGAGGATTTTCTTGAGGACGGCGCCGGCGTCGAGGGTGGCGACGCTCGAGGCAACGACGATGGTGGGCGGCGATGCGAGAGTGCCGACGAAGAGGGCCTCACCGAGCGCGATGGTGGCCTGAGCGAGGGAGCGAAGCTCGTTGAGGTCGTCGGGGGCGTCGCCGGCGCGGCGTTCGATAAAAATGCGGCGCCCCGCGGAATCGGGAGCAGTGGCGTCGAAGCGCTCGCGGGCGCGATAGCCATCGAGCGCGATGGCGACTTCGCGGCGAGCGGACTGCGCGGCGCGGAGCTCGTCGCCCTGTGACTTGCTCTTCGCTACGAGCTCCCCCGGGGCGACCGAGAGCGTTTGCGCGAGAGCGGTGAGGATCTCGTGGTCGGCGCGCGCCGCGCGAACGGCGCGGAGGCCGCACACGAATTCGACGCGCGTCGTCTTGCGGACCTTCTCCGTGCCGCGAATGAGGAGTGTCCCGATCTCGGCGGTAGTGCGCACGTGGGTGCCGCCGCACGCGCTCTTGTCGAGCGATGCTATGTCGACGATGCGGAGATCGCCTTCGCGCGGCGCGGCCTTGCGAAGACCGGTGGCCGTTGCCGCGCTCTCGAAGTACACGGACACCTCGCGCGGCTCGGCGATCGCGAGATTCGCGAGATCCTCGGCGGCGAGTAGCGTCTTCAGCGAGACGAGCTCCTCGTCAAGATCGAGCGTGGATGATGCCGCGCCGAAATGCACACTCACCGTGTTGAGCTTGAAGCGGTCGGCGAAGATCGCCGAGAGCAGGTGCTGTCCCGTGTGCTGTTGCATGTTGTCGAAGCGGCGGCTCCAGTCGACGATGCCGCTCACGGTCTGGATGTCGCGCGGAGCCGGCGCGGCGAGGACGTGCGCGATGCGCTCGCCCTCGTCGACGACGTCGGTAACGGCGATGCCGGCGAGGGTTCCGGTGTCGAAGGGCTGGCCGCCGGATGTCGGATAGAAGGCGGTACGATCGAGATAGAGAGTGCGATCGTCCGCGGCGCGATCGACGACGCGGGCATCGAAGGCGCGGAGATATGCGTTGGTGTAGTAGAGTCGCTCGGTCATCACGCATCATAGTGGAAACGGAGGCGCGGCACGACGGGTGAGCGGTGGCGGTGAGCCACTTCGCCGGGCATCTTAGCCTCTCGCGCTCACTTCACAATTCTCCCGCGGAGCTGCATGCATCGCCGGTCGCTTCGCCTTGTTCTACCGCTCCTCGTCGCGGCCGGCGCATGCCATCACGCAATGCAAGGCTCACCATCGACGTCGTCCGTGCCCGCTTCCGTGCGCGCGCGCGAGGCGCTCGCGCGTGCCGAGTCTGTCTTCCACGTGCTTCACGTCGTGAAGGACCGGTTGGGAGTGACGAGGGCGCGCGGCGCGGCGGCCGACCTGGATGGGCGCTCGCTCGCGTCGATGAGAACGATGTACGGGCTGGTTCGCGCGCCACTCGTGATGCAGCTGGCGGCGATCGACTCGAGCGCGCTCGGACCGGAGGATCGGCGCGCTCTCGCCGCGATGCGCAGGGCGCTCGCCGCCGGCCTCGCGCCCGACGCCGGCGACACGGAGGCCGGTGACCCGGCCTCGCACGCTGCGCCCGAGTGCAGTTACGATGCTGTTGCGCTCGCGCGCGGCGACTCGGCCTACGAGCGGCTCGAGCGCCGCATCTACGCGTGCTATACGCGCGCGGTGCAGCACGTCGAATTCGAGGGGAAGCAGCTCGACCGGCTCACCGCGCTGGGGATGCTCGCGCAGATGGACGATCGCGAGCAGCGGCATCGACTCTTCGCCGCGATCGACACGATCTGGCGCAGCATGAACGGTGACGACAGCGAGGGAAGCCCGTATCGCCAGTTCGTGACGCTCAGCGCGGCACGGTGGCGCGCGCATGGATCGCCCGTCGATTACGAAGCGCGCGTGCTGCGAATCGATCCCGCGGCGATGGAGAAGTGGCTCGTGAGCGTGCTCGAGGCGTGGCGGGTCAGTACGCCGAACGAGATGATCGAGCCGTGGGACTACCACTATCAGGGAGGCGCGGCGAGCCGGGCGCTGAGCGCGCGCATCCCTCTGGATGATCTCGGCACGCTCAACGCGCGCTACTTCGGCGATCTTGGCGCTGACCTCGCCGCGATGCACGTGCACTACGATCTCACGCCAAGGGTGGGGAAGACGCCGGTGGCGTTCACGGACTTCGGTGGGCGGCCGCATCAGGAGAACGGCGTGTGGCTGCCGGGCGAGCCGTGGGTATTCGCGACGTATCGCGTTGGTGGGCTCGACAATCTCGATGAGTTGCTGCACGAGACGGGACACGCCGTCCACATCTCGGCGATCCATCAGCGGCCGGCATTCCTCGACTGGCCCGACAACGATGCGCTCACCGAGGGGCTCGGCGATGTGGCAGCGCTCGAGAGCTACGAGCCGCGCTGGCAGATGCACTATCTCGGCGACTCGGTGTCGACTGCGCTGGGGCTTCGTGCGCGCTATTCGGGGATCGTGATGGACATCGCGTGGTCGCTGTTCGAGGTGCGAATGCATCGCGATCCGGCGCAGGATCCGAACAAGGTGTGGGCCCAGCTCACGAGCCACTATTTGCACATCACGCCGCATCCGGAATTCTCGTGGTGGGCGATGCGCGGCCAGCTCGTCGATGCGCCGGGGTACATGGCGAACTACGCGATCGGCGCGATCATCATCGCCGACATTCGCGCGCGCATAAAGCAGCAGCACGGCGACTTCACCACCGGCGACAAGACGTGGTACACGTACATGTCGGAGCACATCTACCAGTACGGGCTATCGCGCCCCTCGGCTGACGTGATCACGGAGTTTCTCGGGCGGCCGATCAACGCCGATGCCATCCTCGCTGACATGCGGCGGATGGCGGGGCGGTAGCTCTCAGCTCTTCTGCTTGCTGAACCTGTCCAGCGCGGCGCGTTCGGCGGGGGTAAGGCTGTTGATTCCCTTGAGGCTGATCTTGTCCAGCAGGCGATCGACTTCGCTTCGATTGATCTCGTGCAGCTCGCTGCGGGGAATCGTCGCCCAGCGCTTCATGTCGTCGCCGCGCGGCGCCGCCGGCTGCTGCACCTCGGCGCGTACCGCGCCGGATTTCCCCGTGCTCACGCGTGCGCGGCTGTGCTCCATCACGTAGAGAAAGATCGCTGCGCCGACGAAGCCGCCCAGATGTGCGAAGTGTGCGGTGCCGCTGTCGCCGACCCCGCGTGCGCCGAAGAGCGCCATCAGCACGAACGCGATCACGAGCCAGCGCGCCTCGACCGGAAGCACGCCGTAGACGAGGAATTTCTCGCGCGGCCAGTAGCGTGCGTAGGCTGCCATGATGCCGAACACCGCACCCGACGCGCCGATGATCGCCGCGTACGGCGTAAAAATCGAGAGGAGTGCGCCGGTGAGCCCACTCACCAGGTACAGAGCGATGAAGCGGTTGCCACCCAGACGAGCCTCGAGGCGCGGCCCGAAGATCCAGAGCGCGAGCATGTTGAAGCCGATATGCGCGAAGCCGCCGTGCGCGAACATGTACGTGAATGGCGTCCACGGCGTTCGGAGCGCGGTGGCTGGCACGAGCTGCAGATAGCCGGTGAGCATCGGATACGCCAGCTGCAGCAGAAACACGGCGACGTTCGCGATGAGCAGTCGTTTGACCCAGGGTGTCATGAGCGTAGGCTAGGGGGCGGCCGAGTGATTTTCCAGAGCGCTCGCGCGCTTATCTTGTGCCATGCCCGAAACCATGTCCGGCAGGGGGGCACTGCGGGTGCTTCAGTCCGGCGCGATCGCGATCGTGTTGGCGGCGGCCACCTATAAGCTATTCGAGCTCGATCGCTATTTCGTTCCGAAGGAGCTCGCGCTCCATCTCACGGCGCTCGGCGCGATCATCGCGGGGGTGAGGAGTGCGCGCCGCCTCGAGCTCACTCGCGTCGACACGCTGCTCGGGCTCTATCTGCTGCTAGGCATCGTCTCCGCAGCGTTCGCCGACAATCACTGGGCGGCGGCGCGCGCGATCGGCATCACCTTCTCCGGCCTCGTGCTCTTCCGCGCCGCGCGAGCGACCGCGAGTGCTGGCTCGCGCTGGCCGCTGCTGGCGGCGCTCGCAGCGGCCGTCGTGCTCGCGTGCACTACTTCGCTGCTCCAGACGTACGGCATCACCAGCGACTTCTTCAGTCTCAATCGCGCGCCGGGCGGCACCTTCGGCAATCGGAACTTCGTCGCGCATCTGGCCGCAATCGGCGCACCGGTGCTCCTGCTCCTGCTCGTGCTTGCTCCGCGCGCCCGATCGATGCTCCTCTCGAGCATCGGTGTCGCGATCCTCGCGGCGGTGCTCGTGCTCTCGCGCAGCCGCGCCGCGATGCTCGCCATCGTCGCGGGCGTGTTCGTCCTCGCGCTCGGCACCTGGGTCGCGCAGCGCCGCTTTCGCGATTCGCGCATCTCGCGGCGCGTTCCGCTCGCGGCCGCCTTCGCCGCGTTCGGCGCCGCCGCCGCGATCCTCGTTCCGAACACGCTCAACTGGAAGAGCGATTCGCCCTATCTCGACACCGTCACCGGCGTCGTGAACTATCGCGAGGGGAGCGGCCACGGCCGCCTCGTGCAGTACGCGACGTCACTCAAGCTGGCGGTCGGGCATCCGCTGCTCGGCGTCGGACCGGGGAACTGGGCGGTCGCGTATCCAAAGGTGGCGGCCAAGGGCGATCCGTCGATCGATCGCGACGACGGGATGACTGCAAATCCATGGCCCAGCAGCGATTGGGTCGCGATGCTCGCGGAGCGGGGAATTCCGGCGACGCTGGCGTTCGTGCTCGCGCTGGTCGGCCTCGCGGTGCTCGCATTCGACGCGATGCGCAACTCGCTCGACCTCGACGAGTTTCTCGCCCCGCTCGCACTCGTCGCGACGCTGGCGGCGACGCTCGTCGTCGGCGCCTTCGATGCGTCGCTCCTTCTCGCCACGCCGACGCTCTTCGTCTTCGCGCTGCTCGGCGCTCTGTCGACGCCGGCGGCGGTGCGCATGTCGATCCCGCTGTCGACGGCCACGGCGCGAGGGCTTGCGATCGTTGGTGGCTCGATCATCGTCGCGATGCTGCTCTCACTGCGCTCGGCGACGCAGCTCGCGTCGATGGCGATGTTCTCATCGGCCACGACCGTCGGCGCATACGATCGCGCATCGATCGTGGATCCGGGGAGCTACCGCATCCAGATGCGCATCGCGGAGATCGGCGCCGAGCGCGGACGGTGCGATCTGGTGAAGCGACACGCGATGCGCGCGCACGAGCTTTTTCCGTCCGCGTCGGAGCCCGCGCATCTGCTGGCCCCGTGCGGCGTGCGCTTCAAGCGCCGCTGAGCTCGAGCGTGGCGCGGTCCGTCGCGAGCGCGTCCGGGATCCAGCAGTGCATTCCGACGGACTCGAGCCTCGCGCGCGAGAATGCGTTCCGATAGAACGACGGCGTGCGACGCAGGAAGGTCTTCATGTCGCCTTCGATGTCATCGGCGCTGGTGAAGAGCCCGAGATACGCGACACCGCACAGACGCTCCGCGAGCGCGCGCATTCCCACGTGGAGCGCGGGGGCTGGGACGTAGTGCAGAACATCGTTGCAGATGATGATGTCGAAGGGGCCGTGGAGGCGCAGCGTGTCGAGCGAAGTGATGTCGCCGCGACGGAGGTTGCGGCGCGCCCCGAAGCGCCGGACTACGTATGCGCTCGGATCGATGCCGGCGTAGCGCAGCGATGGGCGAATGGAGAGGAGCGCCGCGCGCCAAAGCCCCTCGCCACACCCCACGTCGAGCGCGTTGCGCACGCGGCGCTCGAGCAGCTGCTCCGCCACCGCGATGATCGTTCGCGCAACGCGCGCGCGCTCGGTGGGGGTCGAGACTTTGTGTCGCGGGTGACGATACCAGCGGTCGTAGTACGCGCGGTCGAGACCGTCGTTCAGCTGGCGCTCCGCGGGAGCTCTGCGCGCTCCGCAGCGGGCGTCTGCACCTTGAGCAGATAACGCTGCGACTCGGAGATGCGCTCGATCTCGATCGAAACCGCTTCGATCCCCTGCTCGATGCGCTCGAGGCGCCCTCCGAATTCCGCGGGCATCGCCGGTTTGATCGCGCGTCGCTCGATGATGTTGCCGAGAGTTCTGACGATCGGCTTCCCGATCGCGATGATCGCGAGCATGAGGAACAGGGCGAAGCCGAGATTCTCGACGCGGGGCGGAATATCGAACGGCTGGTCCGCCGGTATGGTCGTACCCGAGCCTGCTACGACCGGCTCCGCGTCGTCCGTAACCGGCGCAATCGGTGCGATCGGCGCAATCGGCGCGATCCCCGCCTTGGGCGTGTGGATGGTGATCGTCCTCCCACCCTTCTGGATGACCGTCACTTCGTCCCCACTCTTGGCGGCCTGCGCAGCGTCCTGCGCACTCAACGCCTTCTGCTGCTCGACTCCAGCTTGTTTCAGCTGTGCATTCACCTGCGCGCGAATCTGGGTCGCCAGATCATTGGCGGAGATGCTTACGTCGGGAGTGGACGTTTGCTGTGGCAGGTGGGGCATCGGATCCTCGTGGTTGGCACATGACTGACCCTGCTACCTACGTCCCAGTCCGTCGTCCTGTTTCGGGGTTCCGAATGTTGCTGCTCACCCCGCCAACCCTATATTCGGCGTTGGGAGCGGTTCGCGCACCCCCAACTGCGCTCACAAGGGGAGACATGGACTTTACCATCATCGCTGTCAACTTCCTCTACGCCGTGCTGGGCGTCGCCCTCATGTGGTTCACCTACCGGGTGTTCGACCATATGACGCCGGCGGTGGATTTTGCGGAGGAGCTGAAGAAAGGGAACATCGCGGTCGCGATCTTCATCGCGGCGCTGTTCATCTCGATCGCGATGATCGTCGGGCGCGCCCTGAATTGAGCCGATGGCCGCGGGCTTCGATGATCGCCGCGTCCTTCGCGCTCGCGGTCTCGGCGCTGCCCCATAGCGCTGGTGCGCAGCGCGTCCCTTCCGACCGTTACGACGCGTACTTCAGGAAATATACGAAACGCTACTTCGGCATCGGCTTCGACTGGAGGCTGTTCAAGGCGCAGGGAATGGCGGAGAGCGGGTTATCGCCGACGGCGAAGAGCTGGGTCGGCGCGCGCGGGATCATGCAGCTCATGCCGTCTACGTATCAGGCGATCAGCTCGCACCGTCCCGAGATGACGGCTATAGACGACCCGCAGTGGAACATCGCCGCGGGAATCATGCACGACCGCGACATGTGGCAGCTGTGGAAGGACAGCGTTCCCGACGACGATCGCTGGCGATTCATGTTCGGCGGCTACAATGCGGGCGAGGTGACCATCTTCCGCGCGCAGCGCGTGGCGCGGGCGTCGAAGCTCAACGAGCGCACCTGGCCGAACATCGAGAGCGTCGCACCGACCGTCCCGCGCTGGCGTTACAAGGAGACGCTGGGCTACGTGCACACGATTCAGGAGAATCGGAAAAAGCTCACGCCGTTCAGCGCCGCGCGAGACTCGTCGCCGCCCTAGCCACCCTGGCGCGCGGGCGCGTGTCGTGCACACGCTCGGCATATCGTGCGACCTGTCCACACGCGCCAGAGCTTCTCCCACCGCGAGCCATGGTAGTGACGCTCGCAGAGGAGGCGGCTACAGACGTGACAGTAGCCGCCCGCGCCCGGATCGAACATCGCGCCGCATTCATCGCACTGCGCGACGACGTCCGATCGTTGGAGAAGTGGAACGCCAAGCATCGCCTACTCCCGGCTACCGCACTCAGACCGACTCATATGCGCATCCGTGCTCCTGGGCGAGCCCAATCAGCATTGTGCCCGCCGGCATGAGCTTGACGCCGGGGTTGAGCCCCGCCACGAGCTCGGCGTACACCTCGTCGAAGGTGTCGTGCGTCGCGAGTGCGAATTCCCTCGCGATCGCTGTGAGCGCAACGTTGCACTGCGTGAAGGTCGTTCCGCGTGCCTGAAGTCCTCGCACAGAGGCACGTTTCGTATCAGTTGCGGGTGCATCGAGAAAGACATTGTGGTCCGGACTCTTCTCCGGCCCGTTCGAGATCTGCCATTTCTCGGCGATCTTGTACTTCGCCCAGATGGCATCGCCGACGTTGATCGGAAAGCCACCGCCGGAAATCCCAACCACCGTGTTCACATGCGGATGCTCGAGGTGGAAGACGTCCCGCCACGCATCGAGATAGGTGACGACCTTGTGCAATGGACCTGGGATGTCCTCGATCTTTCGTACGACGTCGAATAGCTGGCGATGCTTGCCCTTCATCTGGTCGAGCCACGCAAAATCCCACGATCCGTCCGGTGTTTCGGATGCGCGGACTTCGTTGTCGCCAAGGATGGGCGCAAGTATCGTAGCGCCGGCTGCGACGGCCATTGCTCCGAGAAATTGTCTACGTGGGGAGGTGTGGTCCGACATTCGATTCTCCGCAGTCGTTAATGTGATCCAGGTCCGGCTCGGCCCGGCATGCACAATGCACTGTGGCTATGCAGCGGTCCACACCTTGCTTCTGTAGCCGCCACTTAGGCCGAACACTGTAGGCCGGGTCCATAATATTGCACTCCAGGGGGAGCTCATGAAGATCAAACTTATCGCGATAGCGGCGATCGCCCTCTCGCCGGCCGTGGTGTTTGGCCAGTCGAGAACGCATATCCGAGTCACGAAGGATGGCTCGCACAACACGACGTCGACGTCCGCGACCAACGGCGACGTGACGACCACGCCGGCACCTGTCGCGGAGCCGACGCCAGCACCAGCGCCTGCGGCCGAGCCGATGCCGGCGCATGCGGCCGAGCCGATGCCGGCGCCTGCCGCCGAGCCGATGCCAGCCCCGACGACGAGCACGACGACGACCACCACGGACTCCACGAATCAGTACGGCACGGGCGCGGCTGCTCCAACGCCGACGCACAGCCAGCAGGGTGACAGCGCGATGTCGACGTCGAAAATGTCGACCGATTCGTCCAGCATGTCCGGCATGAAGATGGATTCGTCGGCGACGCCGGTCGACACGGTTCGGGTTCCGCGCAGCAACCTGTCCGTTTCGCCGATCGACAGTGTCCGCATGGGCATTCCGTCGACGAAGCAGACGCAGGCCGCTGACAGCGCCCACGCCGCGAAGACGCCGTAACTCCGACGCAGTGAATGTAAGAACGGGGAGAGCAGAAATGCTCTCCCCGTTTTTGCATTCGTCTCTGTATTCGCTGGAGACACTGCCTGGCGTAAGACGAAATCAGGCGCGCAACGACGCCTGCAATGTCTCGGAAAATTCGTGCAGGCGAATGGGCAGAGCCATCGAGCGAAGGCCGCGTCCCCTCGCGAAATCCGCCACTTCCGCATTCGTGCGCGCGGGGGTGAAGAGGAGCACCTCGGCTCCGATCGTCGCGGCCGCGTCGTAGGCCTCCTGCTCGCAGGCGCAGTCATGCTCGCAATCGAGCAGGAGCAGATCCGGGCGTACGCGCGCGATGGCCGCCGTCACGCACTCATCGCTGCGAGGCTGCGTGGCCTTGTGACCCGACAGATCCACGAGGGAGCACATGAGCGTCTGGATCAACGGCTCTTTCGCGATAACCAGAATGGTGCTCGGATTCGTATACGACACACACGCCTGCGCTGCTGAGAGGGACGTGCCCTCTTCAACGCAATCAGCGGTCCACCGAAGCGCCGCGCCGGCAGATGTTTGACGTTCAGGGCGCCGTGGCGTTCGTACTGGTTTTCTGCGCGGGCACTTTGTAGTCGCCCGGATAGTAGAATCGGAACGCCCGGCGGTCGCACTGAATGATCGCGTACTGGTCTCCGCGGTCCAGTAGCACCTCGTAATCAGAGCGGCTGGGCTGGCAGCTATACGCCAGTGGACCATCGGCGCGGCAGGACCCCGCGTCATCGGTGAGACAGGTGGCCGGCGTGTGGGTATGCAGCTGCGGCGTGCCGTGAGCGCAGGCGAAAGTGACGTGATTCGGATCCTGCTCCGTGGTCGCCGCCGGCTTCACGGCGAGCACCCGGTAGATCGAATCGGAACCGCCGCCGAGCGAGGGGCGCGACGTTACTCGCGCGCGCTGCACACAGTACGCGCGCTCTGACTGCGTCGAGTCGTCGGTCCAGGCAGCTCGGAGCTGCGCCGTCACCGAATCCCCCATGACGCCATAGCGCACGGTCTGCGCGCGAAGCTCATGCGCCCCCGCGAAACCACATATCGCGACGAGCGCGGTCCATCCAATGCTTCGATACATCAGCGCAGGCTATCTACCGGAAGGGAGAAGCTCGACCGTCGACTTGAAGGTCTGCTGAATCGGCGCGCCTTCCGACTCATTCATCTTTTCCTGGAGATCGGTGCGCTGCGTCGACGTGCCGCCGAGGAGTACGCCCTTGTCGGTGAAATACTGCATCCCGGTGACGCTGCCGCTGCTACTGATCTCGAGCGGCTGCCCGCCCTCGGTGCCCTTTCCGAGCTGCGCGATCGTCGTGTAGCGATCAATGCGCCATGCATGCTGCCCGCTCACTGTCGTGTCGCCCGCGACCTTGTACGTCGTGACGGAGCTCGAGGTGATCTTGATCGTGCCCACGCTCGGGTGCTCGACCACGGTATCCGCCCAGCTGGTCCCCGTCGCGAGTGCGCGCGGAGGAAGCAGCGGCAAAAATCGCTTTAGCGCAGTCGCCGTCGCAACGAGCTTCCCGTCCGCAGTGCCCGCCGCCGGCGCCAGCAGGTAGACGTGCCCGCGCGGCGACATCGTCCCCTCGAACTTCGCGCCCTGCAACACGGCGATGTCCGGCGGCGGCGCATCGAGCGTCGAGGAAATTCTGATCGAATCGACGGTCATCGAGATCTTCAGCGTGTCTCCCGATTGCGGCGCAACCTCGAGAGCGATCCACTGATTCGTCGTCGTTGAATAGTCGAACGGAGCGCGACCGCCACCCAGCGGTTGAGCTCGCGTGCTCACGGTCGTGACGTGATAGCGCTGCTTTCCCGGCGCGTAGGCAGCAGAGCCTTGCGCCATTGCGATCGAGGTCACAATCGCGGTGCCGAGTATGACCATCAAGGCGGGACGAGCAATGTTCAGGTGCATAAAACTCCTAAGTGCTGATGAGTTACCGTGCTGTGCGTCGCAAGAAATCGCGGCTTCGACCCACTGAATACCCCCGAAGCAAAAGAATGTCCACCGGAAGCTAAAAGAGCACGTCTCTTGCAAAGTCTGGTTGCCGAGCCCGGGCGTTGCCTCGGCCACCGACTATTACGGAGGAATAAATGAACCGCTCGCTATCACGTTTTGCCATCGCCTCGACCGTTGCCGCTTGCACGGTCCTCGGCGCCTGCCAGAAGAAGGGCGATGTCGCAGTTTCCGATTCGACGGTCACGCCCGCGATGGCGGACACGACCGCATCGGCCGGCGCCGTCGCCACGCCGAAGAATGACTGGACCGACGCGCAGATCCTTGCGTTCGCGAAGACTGCGAACTCGGGTGAGATCGCAGAAGCGAAGTTGGCTCAGCACAAGGCGACCAACCCCGCTGTCAAGAAGTTCGCTGCAATGATGATCGCCGATCACACGCATATGCTCGCGGACGGCACCGCGCTCGCGACCAAGCTCGCGATCGTGCCCGACACGTCGAAGAGCGATGTCTCCGACCTCGCGAAGGACGGCGGCAACGATTTGAAGGATCTGCAGGGCAAGAAGACGGGCAAGGACTTCGATGAGGCCTACATGGACAAGCAGGTCGACACGCACCAGAAGGTTCTCGACAAGCTCAACGATGCATCCAAGTCGGCGAAGTCTCCGGAGCTGAAGTCGGCAGTCGACGCGTCGATTGCCAAGGTTCAGGATCACCTCACGCAAGCGAAGGCGATCAAGGACAACTCGCTGAAGAGCTAACGCTCCTCGGCCGCAATGTCAGGTCGAGAAACGGCGCGCCCTCAATGGCGCGCCGTTTTGCCGTCCGCGTCGATGAGGTAGGAGACGAGCAGTAGCGACCGCAGCGCATCCGATTTGCGTGTCGCGTCCCGCGAGAGGTCGACCCAGAGCTTTCGTGCGCCGATCGCATCGCCGAGCTTGAGCTTGGCGACGACGCCGCCCTCGCGAATCTCGTCCACCTGCGCCCAGCTCTCGCCCACGAGAGCCGCGCCGGCGAGCGAGTCGGCGAGCACCGATGCCCTTTGGAAGTCCCAGAGCGCGAGCGCGTGGCGAAAATCGATCGACTGCCGCGCTCGAAGCGGTGCGTGCGCGCGCGCCATGTACACCGCGAGCGAAGTGTAAAATGGCTCCCACGCCACTCCTGCGGTTCCCGCGTGGATGAAGCGCTCGACCTCGAGCGCGGAACTCGTCCACCGCTTCCAGTCCGGTGGCGGCGCGCCCGCAGCGAGCCCGACGTCGAGCTCCCACATTCGCTGGCGCGCATCGCCTGCATCACGTCCGCCGGCCGTGTCGTTTTCCAACTCGAGCGACGGATTGCGCAGCGCGGCGCCGACCGTGAGCGCGTGCAGCTGCCAGATCTCGGGGATCGTCGTGCGAGCCGCGTCGTCGAAGGGGCGTCGCCTGCCGAACATCGCGGCGAGCATGTCGAATCGCTCTACGCGCAGCGTCCCAAATCCCGATGCAGTCAGCCGCTTGAAGCGTGTGCGCTCGGCGCCGAGATCGAGCACGGGGCGGTAATCGGAATTCGGACTGCCGAGATGGTCGAGCAGCGGCGCGAGCTGATGCCGATCGATGAGGCGTGTCGCAGCCAGCGACTGTGTCGTGAACGGAACGACGCCACCGAGGTCGGAGACGATCCCTGGCTGCGCAAGCACGCTCCAGTCGGGCGCGGGGAGCTCGGCCTGATTCGAGGCGACTATCAGCATGTCGTCGTTCGAGGTGAGATACACCGAGTACGACGCGAAATTCTTGTGGATGGCCGACAGCACGCTCAGCACGAGGCCGTCGTCGATCTCGTAGAGGTGCAGCCACTGGCCGAAGACGCCCTTCGGCGTGAGATAGCCGCGCACGCGATGGTAGAACTCATCGGTGAACAGCCCCGACACTCCGCTCACCCACGGATTGCTCGGCTCGGAGATGATGACGTCGTACTTGCGCGCATCGGTGGCGAAGAACGACTTCGCATCGTCGACGACGAAGCGGGACCGCTTGTCATCGAAGACGCGACGGTTGGCGGGATAGAACAGACGCGAGCCGGCTATCATCTGCGGCTCGATCTCGATGGTCACCACCTGCTCGAGCTTCGGGCTGGCGAGGAGAAAGTGTGATGTCATTCCCGAGCCCTCGCCGATCACGGCAGCGAGCCGCGCATCGGGATTATGCGCGAGCGTGACGACGGGGATGAGCACCTGCGTGGAGATGTCGCCGTTGAGCACGCGCCGTTTCGACGTGTCGCGCGGCGAGAACCACGCGCGATCGACGGACGCATCGGGCTTTCCGTTCGTGGCGATCCAGACGAATCCCTCGGGATCGGTGTGGCCGACGGCGACGGTGGCGGTGCGGCCATCGCGATAGAAGTCGATATGGCGACCGCGCGGATCCGGAAGGCTTCCGTAGCGATAGACGCCGCTCGAGAGAATCACCTGGTCGAAGTGATTGAACGCGATGGACGCGACCGCCGCGATGACCATCACGAACGCTGCTCGAGTGGCGAGGCGCATTCCCGTCAACGATCCCGCGCCGGCGACGCGGAGGAGCTGGAAGCCCAGTGCCATGTCGACGAGCGCGCCGCCCACGAGCAGGAGCTTGAGCCCAACCAGCGGGAGCAGCACGAGGCCCGCGAGCACCACACCGACGATCGAGCCGAGGGTGTTGGACGCGTAGACGATGCCGATCGCGCGCTCACCGTCGCCGCGACGCATGAGCATTCGCGTGATGAGCGGAAGCGTCATCCCCGCACAAAACGTGGAGGGGAGCATCACCGCGAGGCACGCGACGTAGCGCGCAATGGTGAAGAGATCGTAGCCCTCGTCGGTGAGCTTGAGCGCACTGATGAACGACGCGGCCCAGCCGAAACCGGCGAGATAGAGCGGTATCGTCGCGAGCGCCGCCATCCCCATCGCGCACTGCACGATGCCGAGCGCGCGTACGGGATCGGCGAATCGATCCGCGCGCGAGCGCACCCAGCGCGCACCCAGCGCAAGGCCGAGGATGAATGCGGAGAGCATCAGCTCGAACGAATGCGTGGCGCTGCCTAGGAGCAGCGAGAGCATGCGGATCCACGAGATCTCGTAGATGAACGAGGCGATGGCGGTCCCGAACGCGACGATGAGCAGAAGCCGTGCGAGTCCATCGGAGAGCCGCTCGGCGGCGACGGGAGTGTCTCCTGCGGGCGTCGTTTCCGGAGGTGCAGCAGCTGCGGTCTCGGTCACCTCTCGCGAGCCGGCGCGTGCGGCGCCCAGCGCGATGAGGAAGACGACGAAGTTCACTGCCGCAGCAGCGGCGAGTGTGAGCGGCAGCCCGCCGAGCTCGAGGAGCCAAAAACCGGCCAGGAGCACGCCGGCAGCGCCGCCGAGGCTGTTGGCGAAGTACAGCTCAGCGAGAACCTTCCCCGGATGACGGGGGACGATGCGCAGCACCCCCGCGCTCATGAGCGGGAAGGTCGCGCCGAGCAGGATCGATTGCGGGAGGATGAGCAGCGCGGCGATCGTCCACTTGACGATGACCACGATGTGTGGCGAGCCGGCGAGCGACGGGAAAATGTGGTCGTAGGCGCCGTTGGTGGCCGCGACGAATATGTCGTGGAAGAGGAAGCCGATGCTACCGATCGCGAGCTCGATGTAGGCGTACGTGGCGAGCGGGTCGCGCAGCTTCTCCGACAGACGGCCCACGACGAAGGCGCCGATCGACATGCCGCCGAGGAAGATCGTGAGGACGATGATCTGGGCGTAGGCCCCATGTCCGACAAACAGTCCGAGATACCTGGTCCAGATCGACTCGTAGATCAGCCCCGCTGCGCCGGAGAGAATGAATACGAGCGAAAGGAGAGTCGGCATCAGGAGGAGGTTGGGGGCACGCTCAGGAGCAGATCAACGATCCGGTTTGCGACTGGGAGGCGCGCAAAGCTATCTTGAGGATAGCGAGGGGGTGCCGCGAGAGCGCCCGCGAAATCCAATGCGAGGAACGTGATGTCGAGGCGAACGCAGACAGTGGTGCTCGTGGGCGGCTGGATCTTTTCGATCGTGCTGTTCGCATTTCTGTGGGTGACCTACAACGGCACCAAGCTCTCGTACTCCGAAAAATTTCCGGGGATGCCGCTCTACGGCGCGATGACGTGGTGGTTCTTCTTCACCATCCCGATCATTGGCTTTACGTGGGGCTACTTCAACGATCTAAAAAACCGCGGCTGATCCTCGAGCGCTCGAAAATGCCGTGAATGGGCGCGAAGACGGCTTTCGCGCCATCGTCGCATCCATGCACTCATAGTATAGCTCCATACGATGAACTCCATCTGTTTTGCGTCGGTACGTGCCTTGCTTATCTCGTCGCCGACAACTCTCGCCACGCACACGAAACGCGCGGCTAGCCAATACGAGAACGGCCGCAATGCGGCCACGCCGAGGAGATGGCAAAATGGAGATGGAATCGCTGAAGGAGCTTTATGTCGACGAGCTCAAGGATCTCTGGAGCGCCGAGACTCAGATCACGAAGGCGCTGCCGAAGATGATCAAGGCCGCGACGAGCCCGAAGCTGAAGAAGGCATTCAATACGCATCTCAAGCAGACCGAGCGCCACATCAAGCGCCTCGAGCGCATCTGCAAGGAGCTCGACGAGAGCCCGCGCGGCAAGAAGTGCGTCGGGATGGAAGGCCTTCTCAAGGAAGGCTCCGAGCTGATCAAGGAGAAGCCGGAGGCCGAGGTGCTCGATGCGGGGCTGATCGCCGCCGCACAGCACGTCGAGCACTACGAAATGGCGGGCTACGGATGCGTGCGCACCTGGGCGCGTCAGCTCGGCGAAGATGGTCATGCGGATCTGCTGCAGGAGACGCTCGATGAGGAGGAGCTGACCGATAAGCTTCTCACCGATCTGGCGGTCAGCGAGATCAACATCGAGGCCGAGAATCCCGAGGAAGACGAGGACGAGAAGCCTGTGTCGCGGTCGCGTGCGAAGAAGGCCTCGAAGAAGTCCGCGTCGAAGCGCCGCGCATCGGATGCCAGTTCCGGGGACGAAGGGTCAGCTGCAGCCGTGGGCGCAGGCAGCTCGCGCTCCTACTAGCGCGAAGCGATAGCTGCAGGTCGCAACTCTCCCGATCCGCGATGCGTACGGCGAGCATCGCGGATCGTTTGTATCCCACGCTCATGACCTCCTGATTAGCTTGCTCCGGTGATCACTAATCGCAGCCACTCACTCTTCTTCGCGGCCGTCGCCGCGGCCACGCTCGCGATTGCGCCGCGCACCATGGCGCAGCGCGCCGACTCGGTTGCAGCGCCGCAGGTCAGGCAACTCTCGCTCGATGATGCGCTCCGCAGCGCCGAAGCGAAGAGTCCGGACCTCGCGATCGCGCGGGCGGGAGTGACGCGCGCAGAGGGGCAGCGCAGCAAAGCGTTCAGCCAGTTCTTCCCGCAGATCTATGGAAGCGCGGGGTACACGCGCACGCTCAAGTCGCAGTTCCAAGGGCTGAAGTTGGGCAGCGATAGCGGCGGCCCGCCTGCGTGCAGCACCTTCGCGCCTGATCCCGACGCAACCACCGACGCGCGGCTCACGCTCCTCGAGTCCGCGCTCGGCTGCGGCGCTGGAAGCAACCCGTTCGGCTCGCTGCAGAACCTCGGCTTCGGCGCGGCGAACCAGTGGAATCTCGGGCTTTCGCTTCAGCAGAACGTGTACACCGGCGGACGCGTGACAGCGCAGTACCGGGCGGCGAATGCGGGGAAGCGGAGCGCGGCGATCGGACTCACGGCTGCGAAGGCGCAACTCACGCTCGATGTCACGCAGGCCTACTATGATGCGCAGTTGACGGACCAGCTCGTGCACATCGCGGAGGCGACACTCTCGCAGGCCGATACGACGCTCGCGCAGACGAAGCTCGGCCGCCAGGTCGGCAATGCCGCGGAGTTCGATCTCCTGCGCGCGCAGGTGACACGCGACAATCAGGTGCCGGTGCTGATCCAGCGTCGCTCCGATCGCGACATCGCGTACGTGCGACTCAAGCAGCTGCTGC
>JBDTXL010000263.1:0-2951 GCA_040006195.1 Gemmatimonadota bacterium
AACGACGCGCCCGCGAGTGCATCGCCGTGTCCGGATGTCGTCGTGATCGAGATGCGCTCGTCGCTCACGAGTCCGATCGCGCCGCCGTCCGCGCGCAGCACGTCGACGCTCGCCTCGAGAAATCGCTGCAGCACCTTCCCCGGATTGAGCTCGAGCGCGATCTGCTGCCCGAGCGCCCACATGCGCTGCAGCACCCGATGCGCCTCCGCCAGCTCCTCCGTCCGGAGCGCCACACGCTGCTCGAGTATCGCCGACAGCTCCCGCTCGGCCAGCGCCACGTGCTCGAGCACGACGGTCGCCTGCTGCTGAGCGAAGAGCGCGTGGCCGGCTCTGAGCGCAAGCAGCACGCCGAAGGCAAGCAGTCCGAAGCCGAGCAGCGGGCTCGGTACACCGCCGAAGGCGACGGAGGCACCGCTCCACGACGCGATGAGAATCGCCGCGACGATCGAGAAGGTTCGCACCTTCGCCGACTCGCTCGCGTACATTGGCGACTCACGCGATTCGCCGAGCGGCTGCTGCGAGGGGCGCGGCGAGATGGCGTAGATGAGGAGCATCTCCGTCAGCGTCCACAACCCGAACACGGAGCGCGGCACCGACATTCCGTCGAGCAGCACGAGACGGCTGTAGAGAAAGTTCGCGAGCGCGAGCGTCACGAGGCCGAGCGAGAGTCCCACAGCGACGCGCGAGCCGAGGGCCTCGCCCCGCCAGATGAGGAGCAGGGTGACGAGCACCATGTTCGCGGCGGCGAGGATATTCCACGATAGCGCGAAGGCGCGGAGAAGCGGCGAGGCATCGACGTTGTCGCTCATCCCGAGATCCGCCTGTACCACGAGCATCGACACCGCGACGCTCAGCAGCAGCGCGTCGATCAGCACCTCGAAGCGCATCCAGTTGCGATGGCGGTGGCGCGCGAGCACGGCGAGCAGTCCGATCGCGATCGTGAGCTGCATGATCGCGCCGGTGGTCGCCTCGAGGAGCGGGCGAATCGGCGCCGAGCCGTTCTGGACAACGGAGACCGTCCACGAGAGACGCCCGAGAAACGCGAAGCAGGCGGCGATCGCAATCGCGAGGCAGATCGTGCGACGCGTGCCGGTCGCGCTTTGCGTCGCGACCGCTGCGACGGCGATGATCCCCGCGAGCTGGACAACGAGGAGGACGTCCGCGATCAGCGCCGCCCGTTGTGTGAACGGGTGCGACAGGAGTAGAAAGAGAATCGTCGCGGCGCACAGCCCCTGCGTTGGACCCGCGAGGGAATGTGGAAGCCAGCGCGGGCGCGGGCGCATCATCACGCTATAGACGCGTGAGGTTCCGGGGAGTTGCTCTCCCCGGGCGATTTCCCCGCGGCTAAAGCGAGTTCAGGAAGGCTAGGAGTGAGTTACGGTCCGCTGCAGGCGTCTGACGCACCTGCTCGCGCGTGGCCGCGGCCTGCCGGCCATGCCACATCACCGCTTCCAGCAGGCTGCGCGCGCTGCCGTCGTGAAGAAAGTTCGTATGCGCATTCACCACCGGTGAAGGAGTCGTTGCACGCGGCGAGCATCGCGAACGCACCACTCACCGCGACGACGATGGCGCGGCGCACGGAGACAATCTTCCTGGTCATTGTCAGAACCCCGCCCGCGCGCCGAGATAGATGCTGCGTCCGATGCCGGGGATGATGCCGGGGCCTGGATACTCTGTTGTTCGCATCGTGAAGTAGTATTGGTTGGCGACGTTGTTCACGCCGAAGTCGAGTCCGATCGTGCGAGTGAGCTGCCACCTGGCGGAGAGATCGATCAGGTTGTACGCGGGCACGATACCTATGTCGGCGTTGAGGCTCGCGACGGTGTTGTTCGCATCGCTGAACTGGTTCGCGACGTAGCTCCACTGCATCCCGACCGATCCGCGTCCGCGTCCGTAGTTCACTCCGGCGCGATTGACCACGCTCGGCGCGAACTCCACGGTGTTGCCGTTGAACTCGCCATCGGTGTAGCGCGCGTGGGTGTAGCCGAGCGCGTCCCACACGTCGACGGTGCCGAACGATGGAGCCACGTCGAGGAGCGACGTGAGCGACAGAATCAGATACGACTCGACACCGCGATGCTTGCTCGTTGCAACGTTGGTGCGCTCGGTGAACGGCGTACCGCTCGAATCGACACCGGCGATCAGCCCGATGCGATCGTTGTAGACGAGATCGAAAACGCCGACATCAAACTCGAATACGTCACCGATCGAGCCGCGCCAGCCGAGATCGAGGTTGTAGCCCTTCGGATCCTTCAGATTCGGGTCGACGCGCGTGAGGCTCGCGAACGGAGTGAGGAACGAATACTCGATCGGGCGATACGCCTGCGTGGCGTTGGCGTAGATGTCGGTGGTGGTGGTCGCGCGAAATGCCGCGCCCGCGCCAACGAGCACGAAGGTGCGATTCTTCGAGCGTGGCTCGGCGATCGTGTCCGCCGTGTGGCCGCGCGCGGTCGAGTGCAGAAACTCCACGCGCGCGCCAGGCGTGACGGTCAGTCGCGGGCTGATGCGGAGCTCGTTTTCCGCGAACAATGCGCCGTTGAAGTTGCCGAACTTCATGTCGGTTTCGTACGAACCGCCGGCGAGATTCATGTTGAAGTCGGCGCCGGTGCTTCCCGGTCCCCCCTCCTGCCGGTGCAGCCCTCCACCGAAAAGTCGAATGCCGGTCGCGATCGTATGCGACATGCCGAACGCGCTGTAGACGTGCAGCAGCCGCGTCTCGCTCGTGACGTTGGTGAAATACTCCCACTCCACTTCGCGTGGCGCGAATTCTCCGGTCCCGGGATCGGTTACGTCGCGCGCCGCGGGACCGCCGTCCTCGTTGCGCCAGATCAGGTAGCGCTGGCTCGCCATCAACGACAGCGTCGAGGTCAGCTTCGTATTCGTCGAGAAGTCGTACGCGCCGTTCAGGGCGACGATGTTCCACGGGCTCGCGAGCCAGTTGCGCGCGCGAA
>JBDTXL010000264.1:0-1807 GCA_040006195.1 Gemmatimonadota bacterium
GCGGCCTTGTAGTGCTTGATCTGCTTCCACTTACTGTGACCAGCCATCTCCGTAGTCCGCTGCAGACAGGGTGAATATACGAGCGGTCAGCGATCCGGGTCGACCATGTCCTCGAATCTGAGCCACTGCTTGTAAAAATACAGATCGATGTACGTCGTGGGGCCATGACGGTTCTTCAGAATCGCCAGCTCGGCCGCGCCCTCGGATCCGGGCACCGGATGATAGATCTCCTCGCGGAAAAGACCGAGCACGACGTCCGCGAGTTGCTTGATCGCACCCACGGCGCCGAAATCGTGCAGCTGCGGGCGAAGGTTGTCGCGGTCGGGCGGGAGCTCGGGGAGATGCGCCGTGACGAGCACCGCGATGTGATTGCGCATCGCGATCTCCTTGAGTGCGAGCACGGCCTGCGCGTTGTTTACGGCCGGTGCGCCGCTGCCGTGGATGTGCTGCAGGGAGTCGACGACCAGCAGCACCGGCTTCGGGTCGCGATTGGCCTCGGCGCCGAGCGAGTCGCTCCCTTCGTGCGGCATTGCACGCACCACCGGGAGCGTCTGCGGCTTCCGAAGCGCGACGGCGCCAAGGGAGGCGCGCGTCTCCTCGTCCACTGTCCCGGAGCGCAACGAGTCGATCGACGCGCGTCCCTCAATCGCGAGCAACCGCTCCTTCACGCGGGTCGGAGACATCTCACCACTAAGATAAGTGACGGCATTTCCCTCTTCCGCCGCTCTCAGGGCAATCGCTAGTGCTAAGGCACTTTTGCCTGTTCCGACGTCGCCGCCGAGCACGATGAGGTCGCCGCGGCGGAGCCCGCCGCCCAGGAGGCGGTCGAGCGTCGGGAAGCCGGTGGGGATGTTGTCCGCAGCGGATTCGCCATCGGCGATCGCATCCGTGCGCTTGAGCAGCTCGGCGAGTCGCGGCTCATCGTAGGGAGTAGTCATTAGGGAGAAGTTACGGGCAGTCAATGGGACGAGGGAGGGGCGGCAACTGCCAACTGCGTACACGAAAAAAGCCAAAAAGAGCACGAATCGAATCTTGTAGAGATGGGCTCTTGTCGCGCCTCCTGAAAAGACGATTGAATGTGAACTTCGCGACGAGAGGTTAGATGCCGCGGCTCTTCACAAAAAAACAATACCGGAAGTGGAGCACCGTAACCCCAGCGCCCCAGGGTTCGATTCGGCCTTTTTCTGCCTTTTTCGTGCACGCAGTCGGCGGCATCTACTCCCTCGACTCAACCAACCTCCGGACCACTCCCTCCAGCTCCCCCAGGCTCCCTGCATCGAGATGCTTCCGCGCCGCGGAGATGACCGCGCCGAGCGCCTCGGCTAGTTCCGACGCGCTCTCTTGCGCGCTCGCCGCCGCCACGCGCGACAGCGGGGCCCTAAGCCCACTCGGCAACGCCAGCGATGCGAACCAACGGCTCGCGCCGGTCGCACGCGCCGCGCGCACGGGCGCGGGGAGCGGCTCGCTCGCGATGGGCGTGGAGAGGCGAGCGGCCATGAGACAGGCGAGCGCGACCTCGCGCCCCCGGCCAAGCTGGGCACGGCCTGCATACGCCGCGAGCGCGCGAAAGGGGAAGACGATCGGCCCGACGGCGTAGGGAGGAAGGGAGGCGCGCATCGGTGTGGTCAGGGGGCGGACGAAGGAACGGGGTCGCCCGAGGAGCGTAGAGAGAACTGACGCGAGCCGCAAGCTCACGCATCGCGGCCGAGTGCGCTGGCCGCTCCTTTTCCGCCAAACTACATTGTGAGCACATGGCACAGCACCCGAAATCGGTTCTCTGGATCGACGATGAGGCTGATCTTCTCGA
>JBDTXL010000265.1:0-5088 GCA_040006195.1 Gemmatimonadota bacterium
GTTATGCGGTCAAAGCGACCAAATGAACAAAAAGTTGCACTGCAGCGTTTATATGCCGTATGACACTTCGGGCTCGGCCCGCCGTATGGACGGCACAGAGCTGGAATGATACAATTGGTGCCGGCTGGAGGGCCTCCGTCGTTTGATAAGAGGGACAGCGGGCGATGGTACGCACCATGCCTCTGGGTACGGGCAAGCAGATAGCCGCACGCACGAACTTCTGAATTGGAGCACAGCATGTTGGGTCAGCTGTTTCCTGAACGGATATTTTCGAGAAAGCTCAACCCGTCCGCCGACAAGCGGCTCCGTCTCGCGCAGGCGCGCGCGGAGGAGTCGATCGTGCAGGCGCACGTCGAGAACGCGCTCATGTTCGTAGATAACCTCGCGGAAGACCTTCCGTTCGATCGCGCGATCGAGACGTACGTGCGCGTGATGGGAATTCCCGAGCCGCTCGCCAGCACCGTGGTGACGCGCACGCTCGTCGTGCTCGGCGAAGATCTCGTTCCGTATCACCGCCGCAGCACTGAGAGCACAACGCACCACGAGGAGTCGGGACGTCCGCCGCTCCGGCTTGACGACGCGTCCGACGCGCGGGTCCGTACGATCCGGCGCGCCTGATTCGACCGGCGCGATGGCCGCGATAGAGATCAAACCCCTGAGCGCCTCGCCGAAGTTGAGCGAGGCGCTCGGTACGATGCTCATGGACGTCGTTGCGGGCGGCGGCTCGGTGGGCTTCATGCACCCGGTGTCGCCGGAGCGTGCGCGAGCGTTCTGGGATGGCGTGCTCGCGGCAGCGGATCGCGGCGAGCGAATCGTGCTCGGCGCCTTCGACGATGGCACTCTCGTGGCCACGGTATCCCTCATCCTCGATCTTCCCCCGAATCAGCCGCACCGCGCCGAGATCGGAAAGATGATGACGCGCCCGAAGCACAGGGGGCGCGGAATCGCGAGCGCGTTGATGCGGAAAGCCGAGTCTCTGGCGATCGAGAAGGGGCGGACACTGCTAGTGCTCGACACTGCGGCGGACGAGGGCGCGTCGGAGTTCTACGAGCGTCTCGGATATACGCTCACGGGCGAGATTCCGGACTACGCGCTAAAGCCGCTCGGAGGTCTGACGGCGACGAGGATCTACTGGAAGAGGATTGGCGGCGTCTCGGAATAGCGCTACCCCTCGATAGACTCGTACTGATCCTTCAACGCCGCCACCACCGCCGGATCCGCGAGCGTCGTCGTATCCCCAAGCGCTCGCCCCTCCGCGATGTCGCGCAACAAACGTCGCATGATCTTTCCCGAGCGCGTCTTCGGGAGATCGGCGCTGAAGATGATGTCATCAGGCTTCGCAATCGCGCCGATCTTCGTCCCCACGTGGTCGCGCAGCTCCGCGAGAAGCTCCGGCGTGGCATTGATCCCTTCGCGCAACGTCACGAACGCCGAGATCGCCTGTCCCTTGAGATCGTGCGCTTTGCCCACCACCGCGGCCTCCGCCACCGCGTGATGATCGACCAGCGCCGACTCCACTTCCATCGTCCCGATGCGATGCCCGGCGACGTTGAGCACGTCGTCGACGCGCCCAAGAATCCAGAAGTTGCCATCTTCATCCCGCTTCGCGCCATCGCCCGGAAAGTACAGATCGGGCCTGCCCGGCCACTTCGAGAAGTACGTCTTCACGTAGCGCTCGTCGTCGCCCCAGATCGTGCGCAGCATCCCCGGCCACGGCTTCGTGATCGCGAGCAGTCCGCCGCCAACCTTGATCGGCTTCGCGTTGTCATCGAGCAGCTCCGCGGTAATTCCCGGGAACGCCACCGTCGCACTGCCCGGCGTCGTCTCGGTGATCCCCGGGAGCGGCGAGATCATCGTCGCTCCCGTCTCAGTCTGCCACCACGTGTCGACGATCGGGCACCGATTGCCGCCGATATGCTCGCGATACCACATCCACGCCTCGGGATTGATCGGCTCACCCACCGATCCCAGCAGCCGTAGCTTCGAGAGATCGTGCGTCTCGGCGTGCTGCGCGCCCCACTTCATGAATGCGCGAATCGCCGTTGGCGCCGTGTAGAAAATGGTGACGCCGTACTTCTCGCAGATCTCCCAGAAGCGATCCTTCGCGGGCCAGTCCGGCGCGCCCTCGTACATAATGCACGTCGCGCCATTCGCGAGCGGACCATACACGATGTACGAGTGTCCCGTCACCCAGCCGACGTCCGCGGTGCACCAGTAGACGTCGTTCTCCTTGAGATCGAAGATCATGCGCGTCGTTACCGCGCATTGCGTGAGATAGCCGCCCGTGGTGTGCACGATCCCTTTGGGCTTTCCCGTCGTCCCCGACGTGTAGAGCGTGAACAGAATGTCTTCCGCATTCATCGCCGTCGGGGCTCGCGTCGGCGACGCCTTTGCCATGAGCTCGTGCCACCACCTGTCGCGCCCCGCCTTCATCGGGGCCTCGGTACCGCCGAGCGGCTGCTCGGTGCGGCGCACGACCACCACGTGCTCGATCGCCGGCGTCTGCGCGATCGCGTCATCCGCGTTCTTCTTGAGCGGTACGACCTGCCCGCGACGGAATCCGCCGTCCGCCGTGATCAGCACCTTCGCCCCGGCGTCGATGATGCGATCGCGCAGCGACTCGGCCGAGAACCCGCCGAACACAACCGAGTGCACGGCGCCCACGCGCGCGCACGCGAGCATCGCGATCGCGGCTTCGGGAATCATCGGCAAGTAGATCGAAACGCGGTCACCCTTCTCCACGCCGAGCGAGTCGAGCACCGACGCGAAGCGACACACCTCGTCGAGCAGCTCCGCATACGTCAACGTGCGCGTGTCGCCCGGCTCCCCCTCCCAGATGATCGCGGCCTTGTTCGCGCGCTCGCCGCGCGCATGGCGATCGACGCAGCTCACCGACGCGTTGAGCTCGCCGTCCGCGAACCACGTCGACCGCGGCGGCGCCCACTCGAGCACCTTCGTGAACGGCTTCGACCATTCGAGCTCGCGAGCACACTCGGCCCAGAATCCCTCGTAGTCCTTCGCCGCGCGCTCGTAAATCTCGGCGCTGCGCACGTTCGCATTGCGAGCGAACGATTCGGGCGGCTTGAACTTCCGGTGCTCCTCGAGCAGCACATCGATGTCGGTCATGCTCCATCCATTCGGTAGACGACGAGAATATCTTAGCGGGCGGCCACGCGGATGCCAGCCGTGAGCGCGGAACTGCTCGTTGGCCCCCCAACGGTGCCAGTGCTACACTTTGATCCGTGATCGATTCCCCCGACGCCCTCTCCGATCCCGAGTTCCAGCCGGACTACGACCCGGTGCATCGCTTCTCCGCGTGGCTGGAGCGCGGAGGGAAGGCCGACGCGACGGTGGAGGCTTATCACGCCGACGTCGCCGATCTCGTGCGCGCTTTCGCCCCGCGGCCCACTACGGAGCTGCTGCCGTTCGACCTCTCCGACTATCTGCAGGCACGCGCGAGCTTCGAAGGATGGTCGGTGCCGACGGTGCGGCGACACTTGCAGGCGATCAAATCCTTCTATCGGTACCTCGTTTCCGAAGAGGAGATTCGCGCCCCCGGCCCCGCGGAGCTGCTCGCGGAGCCCGTGCCGGAGCCGCGCGCGCCGCACATCATCGACCAATCGGATGTCGCCGCCATCTTTGGCTACCTCGAGACGCGCGCGAAGACCGACCCCGCCGCTGCGATGGATCTCGCGCTCTACGGTATCGCCTATCACGGCGCGCTCCTCATCTCCGAGGCGATCGGTCTCACGCTCGACGCGGTTCGCGGAGGTCCGGCGGTGATCAAGCTCGACGTGATCGGCCGGCGCGGCGAGGAAAGCCAGCTCACGCTCGACGGCGATGCCGCATCCTGGATGGGCGCGTGGCTCGCGATTCGCCCGGCACCTGCCCGCGAGACCGACAAGCCCTTTGTCTTCATCCATCCGCGCACGCGGCTGCATACATCGCGTCAGCGCGCGTGGGACCGTCTCAAGCGCCTCGCGAAGGCCGCGGGACTCGATGAGGATGTGGCCGAGCGCATTACGCCGCACACGCTCCGCCACTCGTACGCGGCGCATCTCGCGTCGCAGGCGCTGGGCGTCGCGGCGCTCCGAGCCGCGCTGCGCCAGCGCTCGCCGCGCCACGCCAGCAAGTACATCACGCACGCCGAGCGAGAAGTTCCGCGCGACACCGCCACCGACGCGTGATCACGACACAAGCGCTCGGCCGCCGCTTCGGCGGTCGAACCGCGGTTCGCGACGTGACGATCTCGCTCGGCGCCGGCGACGTGCTCGCGCTCTTCGGGCCCAACGGTGCGGGGAAGACGACGCTCCTCCGCATGCTCGCGGGACTTCTGCGTCCCACCGAAGGCTCCGCGACCGTGGCTGCGATAGCGCTCCCCGGCGGCGCGGAGCTGCGTGCCGCGATCGGCTACATCTCCCACGCGAGCATGCTCTACGGCGCGCTCACTGCACGCGAGAACGTCGAGCTCGCAGCGAAGCTCTTCGGCATGCGAGAGCCTCGCACTCAGGCAATGCGCGCACTCGAGCGCATGGAGCTGCACGACCGCGCCGAGACGCCAGTACGCCTCCTCAGCCGCGGAATGCAGCAGCGCGTCTCGATCGCGCGCGCGACGGTGCACGAGCCCCGTGTGGTGCTGCTCGACGAACCCTTCACCGGACTCGACGATTCCGGCAGCGCCGCGCTCGGCGCCCATCTCGCGATGCTCCGCGCGGCGGGCACCACGATGGTTCTCGTAACGCATCAGATCGCCGAAGGGCTCGCGCTGGCCACCCACGCCGCGATCATGCGCGAGGGCGAGCTCGTGCGCATCGATCGGGGCAGCGCGATCGATCCCTCCACCTATCTCGGCGTCTATCGCGAGCACGTGACTCATGGCGCCTAGCACCTTCTCAGCGGCGCTGCTCATTGCGCGGAAGGACCTCGCGATCGAGTTCCGCACGCGAACAGCCTTTTTCTCCGCCGCGATCTTCGCGCTGCTGGGCATCGTGATCTTCTACTTCGCCTGGGACCCCACCGCGGTCGCATCGGTCGATCTCGCGCCGGGCGTGCTCTGGGGTATCTTCACTTTCTCGGGGCTCCTCGGAC
>JBDTXL010000266.1:0-5150 GCA_040006195.1 Gemmatimonadota bacterium
CGGGGGACGAAATCGAGCGCGCAGTAGTGGAGCCGCAGGCGGCGGCCGTGCTGACGTCGTTCGATGAGCGCGCGCAGCACTGGGAGATCCTGGACACGGCGATGCTCGAGATGGGCGCCGACAACAGCTGACGGAGAGGCGGAAGATGTCCCGAGCATTCGTGAACGAGGACGCGGGCGGCAGAGATTCGCCCCTGCGCAGATTCGTACTTCCCGATCGCGACGATCCCGGCTACGACGAGGCTGCGGCGCTCGCCCTGCTGGAGGGCGCGGCCGAGGGTGACACGGAGAGCGCGGAGGTCGCGACCGGCTACTACTGGGGCGAGCGCAAGCTGCGCCCATATGTGGAACGCGCGCTCGCGCGCGCGCGCGAAGCCGGGGAAGAGGATGCGATTCGTGCGGCGGAGCGTTTTCTGCGCTGAACGAGGGCGCAGTTCTCCACCATCATCACGCGAGACACGCATGGATCACGGGCGAGCTGCTCGTCTGCCGCGATCACGACGGCCGAGCCCCGAGCGGCTCGTTCGCGCAACACGGCCAGACACAGGCGTCGCTCCAGCGGAGTGACGAGCGAGAGTTCGTCGACGAGCAGCGTCGTCGCGCCGCGTTGAACGGCGGCACGCAGCGCCGTGTGAAGTGCGCCGGGAATTTCCCCACTACCATCTACGTACGCCGTGGCATTCATTGCTCGTACCCGCGAGCTCCGCCAGGCGACCACGCCCTCATCGGGGCGAAGCAGTCCGGCCGCGCAGCGAAGGAGGGTCGTGATCCCGCATCCGCGCGCACCGACGACCGCGACGATCTCGCCCGGCCAGACTGCGAACTGTACTCCGACGAGGACTGTCGTGCGCGCGGAACAACCGGGCACGCCAGCAAGGTAGTGTTTGGAGATCGCGCTGAGTTGGAGCGGAATAGTCATATGAATGGCTGAGCGGCCTGTCGCCCGCGCGCCGGAAAGGCGCGCGCGGGCGAGCACTGCTCATGAGCAAGCCTGCAGCCGTGAGCGTCGCGCGATCGTTGCGGCGACCACCACCAGAATGAGATGCGCCGCCCGAAGGAGCGAGACAGCATGTCGACGACAGCGCTCACCAGCTGCACGACTACCGAGATGACCGCGAGCACGATCACGTAGAACGGCAGCCGCGGTGCAATCGCGTGACGAGCGGAGTCGGCCGCCGGCGTAGCGAGAGTCACGCCTGCAATCGACACCGCCACCACGATTACGAGGGACAGCAAGGGCCGAGCTCCTGAGTCCTTCATCGTCTCCCCCCTTAGAGAGTGAAGGGAGTGGAGCACTGCGGCGCGTATGAGCCCATCATGCACTCAGCGGGTGGCGGCTGACTCCGACCTCCGCTCGAGCCGATCCCTCGCATACCAGAGAACGACATGTGTCCCACTATACAGTCGAGAAGCAAATCCTCTGTAAACGCGAGCCCGGTCATCGCGCTGATCATCTGCGTGGTGAGCATCGGAGTCAGAGACGGCGCCTCGACGATGGTGAGACCAACGCCAATGACGAGCGCAGCGGCAACCGAATACTTCAGGTAGTCCTGCTGGCAGGTGGTGATGAAAGTTTTCGCCTGTGCGCTCGCATCCTCCGGCGCGAGAGAGAACGCGAGACCGTAGGCGACGGCGCCCACCACCCGCTGAAACGGGCTCGTAGGCGGACGATGCTCGAAGCGCACCGGCTGCGCGGGTCCGCCGCCAGGGCCCCTGATCGGAGCCGTGGTAGTCGTGTAGGAGCCATACAGCGTTCCCCCGCGGACTACCTGGAGTAGACTGCGCGTGCGCACGTAACCCGTTGGCGTGAGCTGCCATGTGTACGCGCTCGTGCTGACGATCGATCCGTCCACGTAGTGCTGCATCGCGACGGGCGGCCCGCCGATCCTGCTGTACAGGAGGGCCAGCATATGGTGATGGCTCTGCTGGTCGACGAACGAAACCGTTCCCGTGCCGCCGAAGCTCCCAATTCCGGGCGCGGTGCTCGGGAACGTCACGGTTTCTCCGACGCCGCTCGACGAGACGATCGACGCGCCCACGCCCGCCGTCGACTCCATCGGCTTCACCGGCACCGGCTTTCCCGTACGCGGATCGAAGATGGTCGCCTTCCCTCGCGTGACGTAGTGCACACCGTTTTGCTGCCCCGGCTCCGTCGAGATCGGCGATGCGCCTCGATCCGAATCGGCACACGCGGCGATGATGACCGCAATCGTGACGATCGCCGCAACTGCACTGCGATATTTCATGTAGTGGTACTCCCACGTGAATAGCATCGCACTCACTGCCGACGGGTTGCGTCAGCCGGCCGCCGATTCGACGTGGGCGCGCTGCAGATCGATGGTGATCGCCACCACGGGAAGGCGCCGCTCCATGCGCCGCGCAGAAACCCGGTGCGCTCGCGAAGCGCGCCACGACGGTTCGTGCGAGACCAGTGCGCCATCCGGACTGCGTTCGGCCATCGGCGCAATCACGGGCGCCACGACGTGCTCGATTCGCAGGTGCTGGGCTGGATAGCGCGCGGCGGCGCGCTGTCCGGTTACGGCGGGAGTATGGGCCGAGGGCGCATGGCGCCCGCCATCGATTCTCCGCGTGTGCCGGCAGTCCGGCGCACGGATACGCGCAAGCTACTTTCTCTTCGCCGCCACTCGCTTCTTCGGCGCTACCGCCCGCCGCGCGCTCGCGCGCACGCGCTTCCGATGGAACACGTCGATCGCCTCCACCACCGGCCCCGGGTCATAGCGCACCGGATCCGTGGTCGGAAGCCCCGTCTGCTTCCGCGTCTTCTCGATGGCAGCGCGCGCCGCGCGATCGCTCAGATCGTAGGTGTTGAGCGCAACGGCGATCACCGGCGCCGGACGCAGATGCTTCACCAGCATTTCGTGCATCGAGATCAGCTCCGGCAGCGGCGGAATCGTGATCCACGGATTATTCCCGATGTGCAGCCGCGACGGCTGCGCGCACATCACCATCGCGTGCGGCATCGAGCCATGCATCAATCCGAGCGTCACCCCGGAATATCCCGGATGGATGATCGAGCCCTGTCCTTCCACGAGCACGATCTCCGCACCGTTCGCCGCATCGAGCACGAGCGTCTCCGCGGCGCCCGCGATGAAATCCGCGATCACGGCATCCACGCCGATCCCCCACCCTTCGATGAGAATTCCGGTTTGCCCGGTACCTGCGAAGCGCACCTTCCGATTCAGCGCCTTCAACCCGTCTCTGATCTGCAGCGCCGAAGTCATCTTCCCGATGTTGCAATCGGTGCCGACCGTCAGAACCACCGTCGCATCGACGGTGCGCACACGCCCCTGCGCGACCGGCAGATTCTCGGGCGGGCGCCTCAGATCGTGGATCTCGACCTTCTTCTTCGCCGCGCGCGCGGCGAACTCCGCATCGGCGCCGATGAATGTGTGCAGCCCGCTCCAGACGTCGAGCCCTGCATCGATCGACGCGAGAATCATCGCGCGCCATTCCTGTGGCAGCTTGCCACCCTGTGGCGCGACGCCGATCAATAGCGCCGTCGGCTTCCGCTGCAATCCCTCGGCAACGGTCGACACCACGGGGATATCGCCGCCGAAGCCCAGAACATCCTGCGAGGTTTTCCCCGCACGACGCGAGTCGATGACGGCGACCACGCGCTCCGGCGTATACCGGATGCACGAGTTCGCGGTCTTCGAGGTGAGCGGGCCGAATTGTCCTTCGGCAATGACGAGAAAGCGCAGAGCGCGTGGCATGTTGTCAGTTCGAGTTCAGGCCGAGCGCGCGCGGTCGCGAGTCTCCGCCAATGTGATGACGTCGACGCCGGATGGCAGGCCGACGAGAATGTCCACGCCGGGTAGCGGCGCGCGCACGACGAGCGCGCTGTTGCGCAGGAGCCGCCTGAATCCCTGCCCCTCGTACACTCGCCCGATAAGAATGCGGCGAACAATGACGTCGAGCACGGCGAGCGCCGGCACCGCGACAAGCAGCCCCACGGCACCGAGGAGCTGCCCCATGATCAGAATGGCCATGATCGTGAGCACCGGCGCGAGACGAATCTGTCGCGCCATGATCAGCGGCGAGATGACGTTCCCCTCGAGCAGATGCACGACGACTCCCCACCCGATCACCGCGAACGCCTGCCCCGCACCACCCTCGCCGAGCACGAACGCCGCCGGCAGTAACGTCGAGATCAGCGTGCCGAAGAACGGTACGATCGCGATGAGACCGGTGAACAGCCCGAACGTCAGCGCATACGGCACGCGCAGGAGCGAGAAGCCGATTGCCGCGAGCCCGCCGAGCAGGAACATCGATGTGAGTTGCCCGAGGATCCACGCGCGCAGCGTCTGCGAGATGTCGACCATCACGTCGCGCACGAGCTCGCGGTGTACCGGCGGGAAGAGCGAGATCAACAACTCGCGGTACAGCCCCGGCTGGTTTGCTAGATAAATGCTGAGAATCCCGACGACGACGACTTCGATGATGACGTTCACGACGCCGATGATCTTCGGAAAAAGCCCGCCTAGAAACGATGCGCCCTGCGTGTACGCGCCGAGCAGCAGCTGTCCCGGCTTGTATACGCCTTTGAGGGCCGTGATGCGCCCTGCCGCGTCGTCGATCCCCTTCTGCCACGATATCAGCCTGTCGGGGAGTGTGCCGAGCAGCGACCGCGTCTGCTCGATGACTACGGGCACGATCAGCCACATGAAGCCGACCACGACCGAGAGCGCGAGCAGGATCGCGATGAGGAGCGCGTAGCGGCGCGGCACGCGCGTGTACCGCGTGACGACGTCCGCGAGCGCGCCGAGCGCCAGCGAGATGAGTATGGCGAGGAAGAGCAGCAGGAAGAGGTGCGCCGCCTCTCCCAGCAACAGCAAGATCAGCACGGTGAGAACGATCGCGATCAACACCGGGGCGACTTTGTATCGCCCCGCGCTTGCGGCCGTCACGGGAGCTTCTTCTGCTCTTCCGGCGCGTCCTCGATCTCGGCGTGCGCGATGTCCTCATCCGAGGATGCACCGGCGCCGATCTGCCTGTTCGAGGCGGGCGCACCTGCGGGAAGCATTCCCATCTTCTGCTTGAGCGCGAGCAGCTGACTGTCCGCACTCGCCGCGCCGGCGCCCTTCTCGAGCACCTTGAAGTCGCTCGCGAGCTTGTCGCCGCTGAACTCCT
>JBDTXL010000267.1:0-5949 GCA_040006195.1 Gemmatimonadota bacterium
CGAGCGCGAACCGCCTGAACCTGAATTTTCTTCCATGCCACGCGATCTTCGCTTTCTAGTGCTCGCCGAAGGGCAGTTCGGTCCACTCACCTCGAAAACCGCCAACTCCTGCATCCGCTACACGCCCGAGCGCGTCGTTGCGGTGATCGACTCGCGTCGCGCGGGCCGGACGTCGCAGGATGTGCTCGGATTCGGCGGAGACATCCCCGTGGTGTCGACGGTCGCCGAGGGGCTGCAGCGAAAGCCGACGGCGCTCCTGATCGGCGTCGCGCCGCAGGGCGGGAAGCTGCCGGACGAGTGGCGCGTGATGATTCTCGCGGCGATCGATGCGGGGCTCGATGTGTGGAGCGGGCTGCACACGTTCATCGGCGCCGATCCGGAATTCGCGGCGCGCGCGGCGCAGCGGAAGATCGAGATCCACGACCTGCGCCGCCCGCCGGATGATCTGCCGGTTGCGATGGGACGCGTGCGCAACGTAAACGCGACGGTCGTGCTCACGGTGGGCACCGATTGCAACATCGGGAAGATGACGTCGGCGCTGCAGTTCCGGGACGGGTTGCGTGCGCGCGACCGCGAGGTGCGCTTCGCGGGAACGGGGCAGACGGGGATCCTGATCGAAGGGTGGGGAACGGCCGTAGATGCGGTGATCGCGGATTTCATCGCGGGCGCGGCCGAGCGTCTCGTTGTCGAGGCATCGCACGGCGCAGACATCGTGCTCGTGGAGGGGCAGGGGTCGATCATCCACCCCGGCTACTCGGGGGTGACGGTGGGGCTGATGCACGGCTCGCTGCCGAACGCGATGGTGATGTGCGCGCAGCCGTCGCGCACGCACATCAACAACAATCCGTGGATTCCGATTCCTCCGCTGCCGGAGCTGATCCGGATGCACGAGATGCTCGTTAAGCATCTGCGGCCGGCGCCGGTGATCGCGGTGGCGCTCAACACGTATGATCTGAGTGTGCGTGCGGCGCGTGCGGCGATCGAGAAGACGCGGAAGCAGACCGGCCTTCCCACGACCGACGCGGTGCGCTTCGATCCCGAGCCCGTGGTGGAAGCGATCGACGCCTTTCACCGGAAGCGCGTGCGTGCGATGGCACGAAAGGCGGACGCTTCGAGCGCGAGGAAGCGGACGAAAGCGGCGGCGAAGCGAAGGTAGGATCGCGAACAACCGCGCGCGCTCGGGGTGGCGTGCGCGATGGAACGGTGTAAGCGGCGAGTGACGCCCGCCCCATATTCCCGCCGTACCCAGGAAGGCGCGCCGCCGCGCGTCGTCCCGACCCAGCACCTGCGAATCGAGCACGTCGTGGCGCGCGCACTTGCGCCGATGGCCGAACGCAGCCCGGAAGACGCACTGGTCTCGCATCGATCGTTGCAGCGCGCTCTCGAGGCGCGCCGGTCGCATGCGCGGCGCATCGAGGAGCGTCTCCCCGTGGTGGCGATCACCTTCGGTCGGCATCGCACGTACGTCGAGTCGGCGGCCGGTTGGCGCATGCGCCAGCAGTGTGTGCGGTGCGATATACGCGGGAGCTCCACATGCTGCATCGTATGGCAATTGCGGCGATGGCTGCCGGCACGCTGGTCGTCGGCGCGTGCGCGGATCGTGATGGTGGAACGGCGCTGTCGACGGAGCCGCAGGGCGGAAGCTCGGCGGTGCAGTACGTCACCAAGGGAAGCGTGGCGATTTTCAATCGGAAAACGCACCGCCTCGAGCCGGTGACCGGGCTCGCAGGTGGCCGCAGTGGTGCGAGCGCGTCGATCGTCGGCGCCGGCGGGAGCGGTCCTACGGTGTTCGTCTCCACGGGTGCGCCGGGGCTCGCGAAAACCGGGGGCAGGGGCTTTTACACGTTCGTCGATGACAACGGACACAAGCACGGTATCGTGTTGCTTTACCGCGGCGCCGGTGGCCCGCCCGCTGCGCTGCAGAATTACACCGACGGAGTGCTGGTCAGCACCACGTCGTACATCTGGCAGAAGACCACCGCGGGTTGGGCGCGCACGCAGAGCGTGATGCAGGTGGTGAACAAGGGCGCGCTCGTGGGCACGTTCACTACCACGTCTCCGGTGCGACCAGGTACCGGCAGCGGGCCCATCGATGTGGTGCGCCTCGAGCGAGCGCCGAGCGTTTCTCCGATACAGCGCGTCGTTGGCGCCGCGATGTACGGGCTCGCTTACGCGTTCGCGCCGCAGGACGCGACGGCGCAAGGTCTATCGCTGTATCGATGCCGGTACGAATGGCTGCGCTTTTCGAGCGCGGCCGTCGTGCTCTTCGCCGCGGGCTCGGCGATGGCCGGCGCGCCCGTCCTCACAGCCTTCATGATGACCACCTTTATCGGTGCGATCACCAACGCGGCGATCGCGGAGGATGCGCTGCTCGACTGCCTCCTCAACTACAGCCAGCTCGCGTTCAGCTCGTTCAGCGCCAGCGGGGCGGGAGCTCCGACGGACAAGTGGGACTGCTTCGCGGGCTCGTACTCCGCACACTGCACGACTGCATTCACTCTGTAACCGGGAGGTTGGATGTCTCCGTCATCAGATACCCGATTTCGTAGTGAGTTGATCTTCATGATCGTTGCGATACTGAGCGTCGCGTACGCTACGCCATGGGCTGCGCCGCTTCGCGAGAGCGCACGCCCGTTGCTTCCGGTCGTCGTCGTGATTCTCGGAACGATCTCCGGCGTGTGGTACCTGGTGACGGCGTTGCTGGAGGGAGTGTCGCGGAAGGGCGGCTGGAACGCAGCCGCCCTTTCGTTGGCATTCGGACTGAGCTCGCTCTGCATGGCTCTCATCCATGTGCCGCTCGGGCAGGTGGGCGGACCACCGCACGATGTTCCCCTCGTGGGCGCGGTGGTGTTTGCACTGATCGGCGTGGCCCAGTTGGCTCGTGCGCCGGAGCGATCGGGGTCGCCGCGCGAGAGTTCGGAGCGATGATCGTGATCGTCGCGTGTCCGCGTGCGCGCAGCTGCGCGCGGGCGCGCGATGCCTTCGCGTGACCGCGCTCGCGATCGCGTCGCTCGCGCGGAGCTTTCGTGCGGGCACGCCCGCGTGCTCGGCGCGGGTCTCGGTGTTGCGGGGGCTCGACTTCGCGATGTGGCCCGGCGAGATCGTGGCGTTGGAAGGCGCGAGCGGCTGCGGGCGCACGACGCTGCTGCGATGCGCCGCGGGGCTGCTGCGTCCGGACGCAGGCACGATCGTGTGGTTCGGCGGGCGAGTCGTACCGCGGGATGCGGTGGCGTACGTGAGCGCCACGCCCGCTCCTCGCTCCTTAGAGAGGATGGGTGGGCCAGTCGTGAGTGGCGCCCTCTACGCTGCCCTCGAGATGGAGCTCGCCCGGCGCACGAGGCTTCTTCTCGTCGACGATCTCGCCGCAGTAGGGGCGTTCGAGCGGCGACTTGCGCTCGAGCTCGTGCGTCGCCATTCCCTCTCCGGCGCCGCGATCCTGTTCACTGCGGGCGAGGAGCTGGCGACGCTACCCTGGGTCTCCCGCACCGTCACGCTCTCGCACGGCGTGCTCACTCAACGCAGGAATCGCTCGGCCGCGCGAATCGCATCCTCGTCGCGCGCCTCGCGCGCGCGCACGAGCGCACGCTCCACGTATGGACGCAGCTTCCGCTCGCCCCAGTAGTAGCCCGTCGCGACCTCGGCGCTCTCGGTGTCGCCTTCCGCCGCGCCTTCGAGCAGCGCCAGCGCCGCGGCCTCGTCGTACCCGGGGTCGTCCCGGTCGGGAAGCACGAATCGCCGCAGCGGCGAATCGCGTCCGCCCGCATCCTCATTCACGAATGCCCGTGACATAGTCGGCTCTCCCTCAGGTGTTGTCCGCGCCGGTTTCGATCAGCGCCGTGTCCACGATCTCCCAGTGCTGTACCCGCGCATCGAACGATGTCAGCGCGGCCGCGGCCTGCGGCTCCACCACCGCACGATCGATGTCATCACCGGCGAAGCCGCGAATCACCTCGCGCGACGTCCACTTCGTCGTCACCGCGATGCGAACCTCGCCGTTCTGCTCCTGCCGCATGAGCGTCGCGTCGACGAAACCATCGATGCCGGTCAGCTCCGGAAGGACGTTGGTCGTGAAGTGTTCGATGTATGCCAGCTCCAGAGCCGGCGTGGTGCGGGCGCTCCACGTCCGTGCGATCACAGTTCACCTCGAAGTTCGCGTGCCCGCCGGCCATTGCGCGCGGCCGCATATTTGTGCGGTGCCTCGCGGGCGTTGAATATGCCCACGAGGCCGCCTAGCTTCTCGCCTTCGCCCGCGCCGCGCGCCGACCACGTTTTCATGACGAGCATGCAGCTCTACAACACGCTCACCCGCCGCGTCGAACCATTCGCTCCCGCGGATGGCACGACCGTCCGGATGTACACGTGCGGGCCCACCGTCTACAACCCTGCCCATCTCGGCAACTTCCGCACCTTCCTCTTCGAGGATCTGCTGCGGCGCGTGCTGCGCCTGAACGGCTGGAAAGTCGAGCAGGTGATGAATCTGACGGACGTCGATGACAAGATCATCGCGCGCTCCGTCGCGCAGGGGAAGACGATTCGCGAGGTGACCGAGCCCGTCACCGAGATCTTTCAGCGCGATCGCGAATTTCTTCGAATTGAAAAGGCCGAGGTGTATCCGAAGGCGACGGATCACATCCCGGAGATGATCGCGCTCGTCGAGCGGCTGATGGCGCGCGGGCTCGCGTACCAGGCGGAGGATGCGTCGGTGTACTTCGCCATCGCGCGCTTTCCCGGGTACGGCAAACTTTCGCACCTCGACACTCGGCAAATTCGCGCGGGCGCGCGCGTCGCGGCCGACGACTACAACAAGGAGGACGTCCGCGACTTCGCGCTGTGGAAGGCTGCGAAGCCGGAGGACGAACAGACGGGCGCGGCGTGGGATTCTCCGTGGGGACGCGGCCGCCCGGGCTGGCATCTCGAGTGCTCGGCCATGGCGCAGAAATACCTGGGCGACACGCTCGACCTGCACGCGGGCGGTGTCGATCTCATCTTCCCGCATCACGAGGATGAGATCGCGCAGTCGGAGGGCGCGAATGGCGCGCCGTTCGCGCGCATGTGGAGCCACGGCGAGTTCCTGCTCACCGACGGTGCGAAGATGGCGAAGCGCGTCGGCAACGTGGCGAACGTCGAGGATCTGCGCACGCAGGGGATCTCGGCTGCGGCGGTGCGCCACTTCATGTTCTCGGTGCACTATCGCAAGCAGCTGAATCTCGCGGAGGAGTCGCTCGAGGCGTCGGCGAATGCGGTGCGTCGCGTGGGCGACTTCGCGGAGCGGCTTGCCAATGCGACGGCCGGAACCCAGAAGATGACGACGATCTCGGCGGAGCTCGAGAAGAACGCGACGGACGCCTTCAACGACGATCTGAACGCACCCGAGGCGATGGGCGAGCTGTTCGAGTTCATCCGAATGATCAACGCCGAGTTGGACGCGGGTGGGGACGACGTGGCGGGGCTGGAGGCGGCGCGAACGGCGTTTGCGCTGGTAAATGGGGTGCTCGACATCGTGCCGGGGCCGGCCGAGGTCGATGATGCGCTTGGGGCGTGGGTGGAGGAGCGGCTGACGGCCCGGCGAGAGGCGCGCGCGAGGCGGGATTTTGCCGCTGCGGACGCTATCCGAGGCGAGCTCGACGGGAAGGGAATCGCGATCGAGGACACGCCGCAGGGGACGCGGTGGAAGAAGGTGCGGTAGCACGACATACGCGCGCTTCTTCAACTTGACGCACCCCCTCGATCTTGTTATTCTATGAGTCTTGCGCAAAAACGCCGTGCGCTGATTTGAGCTCACGCTGACGTAGCTCAATTGGCAGAGCACCTGATTTGTAATCAGGCGGTTGCGAGTTCGATTCTCGCCGTCAGCTCTGGCTGGTTACCTAGGTGCAGAGTCGCTGCGCGCGAATCAGGGTGGGGTACCCAAGCGGCCAACGGGAGCAGACTGTAAATCTGCCGGCTAAC